>NZ_CP031320.1:6923860-7005585 GCF_003355155.1 Streptomyces armeniacus
CGGCCGCGGGCTGGGGCAGCGCGCACGGCTGCGCTGGGTGCACCAACTCCTCGGCGGCGCGCTCCTCATGCCGTACTTCCTGCTCCTGCTGGCGCTGCTGCCGCTGCTGCTGCCGGTGACCTCGGAGCCGTTCCGCGACCTGGGCATGCAGTTCCTCGCGTACGGCCTGAGCCTGCCGCTCGTCGCCGCGACCGGGCTGCTGTTCCCGCTGGTGCGGACGCTGGAGACGTACGCGGCGCAGGCCCTGTGCGCGGTGCCCGCCGGCGCGCTGGCGCGCGGGCCCGCCGTGTCGTGGGCGGCGCGGCGCCGTACGGCGGGCTGGTTCGCGCTGCACCTGGGGACGGGCGCGCTGGTCAGCGGGGTGAGCCTGGCGGTGCCGCCGATGGCGGCGGTGCTGCTGCTGGTGCCGTTCGTGCCCGCCCTGCGGGTACGGGAGTGGTGGGACCCGTGGGCGGACTTCGTGTCCGGGCCGTGGTCCTGGACGGCGCCTCTCCTCGGCGTCGCCCTGCTGGCCGGGACGGTCGCCACCGCGCACGTGGGGGGCGCGCTCTGCGCGCGCTGGGCACCCGTACTGCTCGGTCCGACGCCCGCCGACCAGCTCGCGGCGGCCGAGCAGCGGGCGGCCGCCCTCGCCGCGCGCAACCGGCTGGCGCGCGAGCTGCACGACTCCGTCGGGCACGCGCTCAGCACGGTCACGCTGCAGGCGAGCGCGGCCCGGCGAGTGCTGGACGCGGACCCGGAGTTCGCGCGTGAGGCGCTGAACGCCATCGAGGACACGGCACGCGAAGCCGTCGCCGAACTGGACTCCGTCCTCGGCGTCCTGCGCGAGGAGCACGACGGCGAGGACACCGATGCGGCCGGCGGCGGCACGGCGGGCGCGCACCCCGCGCCCGTACTCGCCGACGGGCTCGGCGGCCTGCTGCGCCGCGTGCGTACGGCGGGCGTACGCGTCGACCGCACGGGCGACGGCGACGCCGCGCTGCGCGCCCTGCCCCCGCACACGGCGCGCGAGGGCTACCGCATCGTGCAGGAGGGCCTGAGCAACGTGCTCCGGCACGCGCCCGGTCAGCGTGTACGGCTCGGACTGTCCGTCACCGAACAGGAGTTGTGCATCACCATGACGAACCCTCTGCCCACGGCACCCGCCTCCGGCGCGCTCCGCGCGGCCGGCATGGGCGGGCGGGGGCTGCGCGGGATCGCCGAGCGGGCGATCCTGCTCGGCGGTACGGCGGACGCGGGCCCGTACGACGGCGGCTGGCGGCTGACGGCACGGCTGCCGCTCGGCGGCGGTACGGGCAGCGATACGGGCGACGCGGGCGGTACGGGCGGTACCGGCGACGGCACCGCCGGGAGCGCGCGGTGAGCGCCCCCGGCGCCCCCGGCGCGCGCACTCCGCCGCTGCGTCTCGTCCTCGCCGACGACGAGCGCCTCGTCCGCACCGCCCTGCGCGCCATCCTCGGCGCCGAGCCCGACATGACGGTCGTCGGCGAGGCGGCGACCGGCGCGGAGGCGGTCTCCGTCATCCGCGAGACCCGCCCGGACGTCGCGCTGATGGACGTGCGGATGCCCGAGGTCGACGGCATCCGCGCCACCGAGCAGCTGCTGGGCGGCATGGGCGAGGACGCGCCGCGCATCGTCGTCGTGACGACCTTCGAGAACGACTCGTACGTCTACGACGCCCTCCGCGCCGGTGCGAGCGGCTTCCTGCTGAAGCGGGCGGCGGCCGACGAACTCGTGCGGGCCGTACGCCTGGTGGCGCACAGCGACTCGCTGCTGTTCCCCTCGGCGGTACGCGCGCTGGCCGCTCGTTACGCGCCCGAGCGCGGCGGCGAGGCGCTGCGCGCCCGCCTCACCGAACGCGAGGCCGAGGTGCTGCGGCTGATGGCGCGAGGCCTGACGAACGCGGAGATCGCGACCCGTATGGAGGTCGGCGCGGCCACCACGAAGACGCATGTGGCCTCGGTGCTGTCGAAGCTGGGCGCGCGCGACCGTACGCAGGCGGTCATCGCCGCGTACGAGCAGGGATTCGTCAGGCCGGGATGACGCGGCGCAGCAGCCGCACGTACGGGCTCCAGCACGCCGGTGCGGCGACCGTGCCGGTGCAGGCGCGTTCGGCGCGGTCCATGGCGTCCTCCAGCACCGCGTCGTGGCACCAGCGGAAGAACAGCGGCCAGCTGAGCCGGGCGGCGCCGCGTACGTGCATGGCCAGGGTGTGCCGCAGGACGACGCCGGACGGCCCTTGCGGTCCGGGCGATGCGGGCGGCCCGGACCGCCCCTCCTGGCCGTACGGCAGCGGGTGCACGGTGAACTCGTGGAAGCCCAGGAAGCCGCGCGGCGCGCTGAACCGGAAGCGGACCCACTGGCCCGGCGCGTACCCGGCGACGCCGTACCGCACCGGTCCGTGCCCGCCGTACGCCCCCTCGCCGAGCGCGCGGTCCAGCGTCAGCGGGGGCCAGTCGGTGCCCGGCCAGAGCCGGTCGTCCGGTCCGGCGAGCCCGTCGATGAGGGCTCCCGCCTCGTGCGCGGGCACGGGCAGCAGGCGCTCGTGCACGTTGTACACCGCCATGACGGCCTCCTTTTAGAGACACCTCTCTAATACTTTTGGAGAGTGTACTCTAAAACCCATGGCCCGCCCCTCCCGCTTCGACGCGGGCGTCCTGCTCGACGCCGCCCTGAGGCTCGCCGCGGACGGCGGACCGGCGGCCGTGACCATGGCCGCCGTCGCCAAGTCGGCGGGCGCGCCCAGCGGTTCGGTGTACCACCGGTTCGCCGACCGGCCCGCGCTGCTCGCCGCGCTGTGGCTGCGTACGCTCGACGACTTCCAGTCCGGCCTGCTCACCGCGCTCGACGGGGACGAGCCGCGGGCAGCCGCGCTGGCGGCGGCGCGGCACGCGGTGCGCTGGAGCCGTGAGCGGCCCGAGGCGGCGCGCGTGCTGCGGTACGGGCCGGCCGACTTCGGCCGCGCGCACTGGCCCGCCGACGCGGAACGCGGCCTCGCCGCCGCCAACGAGCGCCTGTTCGCGGCCCTTTCCGACCTCACCGACCGGCTGGGCGCCACCGGCGAGGCGGACCGCGAACGGGTCCTCGTCGCGGTCGTCGACATGCCGTACGCACTCGTGCAGCGGCATCTGCGGCAGGGCGTGCCGGTGCCGGCGCATGCCCTCGACACCGTCGAGGGGTGCGCCGCCGCGCTGCTCCCCGCGGGCGGCGGACCCCTCGACGGCCCTGCCCGCGCGTTGACTGCACCGGGATCCAGGCGACCGGATCGGCGCCGTCGGCGCCACCGGCAACCCCACCGGCCCGCACCTTCACTTCGAAGTCCGGCCCCAGATCGGCGGCCGGGAGCGCGGCGGCGGTGAGATACGGCTCGGGGTCGACGGGGAGATGGCGGCCGCCGACTGCCTCCCGCTCGCGGGGCGGGCCGGCACCTCCTCCTCCCTGCCCGACCTCGCGCGGAAGATGACCCCCACGATCCAGCGGCAACTCACCGGTTGTCCGGAACTGCCGCTGGAGTGGATGACGGGCCAACTGCACGGCAGCCATGCCCACACCACCGGCAGCCGCATGCACCAGCACCGACTCCTCCCGACGCACACCACCCAGATCCACCAGCGCGTAATACGCCGTCAGGAACACGATGGGTGCGGCGGCGGCTTCGGCGAAGGTCCAGCCGTGCGGCATACGGGCGAGGAGCCGCGCGTCCGCGACCGCCGTGGGCCCGAAGGCGCCGAAGAACATGCCCATCACGCGGTCGCCGACGGCGAGTCCGGTGACGCCGGGCCCGACCTCGGTGATGACGCCGGCGCCTTCGCTGCCGAGGGCGCCCGCCTCGCCGGGGTACATGTCGAGGGCGTTCAGCACGTCGCGGAAGTTGAGGCCCGCGGCGCGTACGGCGATCCGTACCTCGCCGGCTGCCAGTTCGCGTTCCGCTTCGGAGCCGTCGGCCAGGTGGAGGTTCTCCAGGGTGCCCTTCTCGGTGATGTCGAGGCGCCAGGCCCCGCTGTCCTCGGGGACGGCGAGCGACTGGTCGGTGGCCACCCGGGCGAGCCGCGGGGCGAGCACCGTGCCGGCCCGTACGGCCAGTTCGGGTTCGCCGCCGGCCAGCGCGCCGGGGAGGAGTTCCAGCGAGCCGGCTGAGCGGTCGGCGTCGAGCAGGGTGAACCGGCCGGGGTTCTCCGTACGCGCGGCCCGTACGAGGCCCCATACGGGGGCGGTGCCGGGTGCGACGCGGTCGGCGCCGTCGGCGGGCACGGCGCCGTCGGTGACGAAGACGAGCCGGGCGTCGTCGAACCGCTGGTCGTCCAGGAGTTCCTGGACACGGGCGAGCGCGCGGTGCGTGGCGGTGCGCGCGCCGCCTGCCAGAGCGCTGTCCGCGGCGGTGTCCGACGGCAGCGTGCACGGCACGAGCACCGTGCCGGGCACCGTATCCGTGCCGCCGTCGGCCAGAGCGTCCAGTCCGTCCAGCCCGGCCGCGACCCGTACGGGGATGCCCGCGGCGCGCAGCGCCTCCGCGAACGCCTCGGCGTCCGCCGTGCTGTCCGCGTCGCCGTCCTGGGCCAGCACCGCCCAGCTGCCGTCCTCCGGCACGGAGGTGCCCGAGGGGAGCTGCACGGCGGTCCAGTCGAGCTGGAACAGCCCGTCGTGGTACGGGGTGCGGCGGGCGCCGTTGATGAGGTCGCCGGAGACCTGGCGAAGGGTGAGCGTGTCGACGGACGCGACGGGCTGCCCGGTGGTGTCGGCCAGTTCGAGGGAGATGGACTCCTCGCCGGCCTGTACGAGCCGTACGCGCAGGGCGGCGGCGCCCGACGCCCGCAGGGTGACGCCGCTCCAGGAGAACGGCAGCCGTCCGCCCTCGGTCTCGGCCATGTTCACGAACATCATGGCGTGCAGCGCGGAGTCCAGCAGCGCCGGGTGCAGCCCGAACGAGGGGGCGAGCTCCTCGTGTTCGCCGGGCAGCCCGACCTCCGCGAAGATCTCGTCGCCGCGCGTCCAGACGGCGCGCAGCCCGCGGAACACCGGGCCGTACGCGAATCCGGCCTCCGCGAACCGCTCGTAGAAGTCGGTGACTTCGGCGGCGGCCGCGTCCTTCGGCGGCCAGGCGGCGAAGTCGAACGCGTCCGTACGGTCGTCGGGCGCGGCCGTGCCGCCCGGTGACAGGACGCCGCTGGCGTTGAGCAGCCAGGGCTGCTCGTCCGGCGCGTCCTCCGGGCGCGAGTACAGGTCCATGCTGCGGCGCCCGGCGTCGTCGGCGGCGCCGACGGACAGCTGGAGGCGTACGCCGCCGCGTTCGGGCAGCACCAGGGGGGCGGCGATGGTGAGTTCGTCGACCTGCTCGCAGCCGACGTGGTCGGCGGCGCGCAGCGCCAGCTCCAGATAACCGGTTCCGGGGAACAGCACGGTGCCGCCCACGGCGTGGTCGCCGACCCAGGCGTGTGTCTGGAGCGACAGCCTGCTGGTGAACAGGAACGTGTCCGATCCGGCGAGTGCGACGGCGGCGCCCAGCAGGGGGTGCCCGGCGGAGCCGAGGCCGACGGAGCCGATGTCGCCGGAGCCGGGGGCGGGCGACTTGGGCCAGTAGCGCTGGCCCTGGAAGGCGTACGTCGGCAGCCCGACGCGGTGTGCGCCGGTGCCCGCGAACGCCGCGTCCCAGCGCAGCGGTACGCCGGACGTCCACAGCCCGGCCCAGGCGGCCAGCAGGCCGGCCGTCTCGGGACGGTCCTTGCGCAGGGCGGGGACGAGGAGCGGCGCCGGGCCGGTGCCCTCGGTGCCGCTGCCCGCGTCGAGGCAGCCCTGCGCCATGGCGGTGAGGGTGCCGTCGGGGCCCAGCTCCAGGAAGCGGGTGACGCCCTGTGCCGCGAGCGTACGGACGCCGTCGGCGAACCGTACGGCCTGCCGTACGTGCCGCACCCAGTAGTCGGGGGCGGAGAGTTCGGCGGCCTCGGCGAGCTCCCCGGTGACGTTGGAGACGACGGGGATGCGCGGCGCGCCGTACTCGACGCGTTCGGCGACCGCACGGAACTCGGCCAGCATCGGGTCCATCAGCGGCGAGTGGAAGGCGTGGCTGACCGACAGCCGCCGGGTGCGGCGGCCCTCGGCCGTGAAGTGCTCGGCGACGGCCAGGGTGGCCGCCTCCGCGCCCGCGACGACCACGGACGTGGGGCCGTTGACGGCGGCGAGGCTGACCTCGCCCTCGCGGCCCTCCAGCAGCGGCAGCACCTCCGCCTCGGTGGCCTCCACCGCCACCATCGCGCCCCCACGGGGCAGCGCCTGCATCAGCCGCCCTCGGGCGGCCACCAGACGGCACGCGTCGGCGAGCGACAGCACACCGGCGACGTGCGCGGCGGCCAGCTCACCGATCGAGTGGCCGACGAGGAAGTCCGGCTTCAGGCCCCAGGACTCGGCCAGGCGGAACAGCGCCACCTCGACGGCGAAGAGGGCGGGCTGCGTGTACCCGGTCTCGTTCAGGGCGCCGTCGGTGCTGTCTACGTCCGCGGCGGCGAACACCAGCTCACGGAGCGGCCGGTCCAGCTCCGCGTCGAAGTGAGCACACACCGCATCGAACGCTTCCGCGAACACCGGGAAGGACTCGTACAGTTCACGCCCCATCCCCGGACGCTGCGCACCCTGACCGGTGAACAGCACCGCCGTACGCCCCTCCGCGCGAGCGGCGCCCGAAACGACGTCCGCGGCGTCCTCGCCCGCGGCGAGTGCGCGCAGTCCGGCGAGCAGGCCGTCGCGGTCCTCGCCGAGGACGACGGCGCGCTGGTCGAAGACGGTGCGCCCGGAGGCGAGCGACAGGCCGATGTCGCGCGGGTCCAGCCCGGGGTGCGACTCGGCGTGCGCCAGGAGCCGTTCGGCCTGGCTGTGCAGGGCGCTGCGGGTGCGTCCGCTGAGCGTCCACGGGATGACGGGCAGCGGCTCGGCGCCGGCCTCCGCCTGCTGCGGTGCGGCCTCCTCGCCGGCCGCTCCGCCGGGAGCGTCCGCGTCGTCAGCTGTCTCCGCGTCGGCCGCGGAGGGTGCCTCCTCCAGGATGGTGTGCGCGTTGGTGCCGCTGATCCCGAACGAGGACACGGCGGCCCGCCGCGGCCGGTCCGTCTCCGGCCACTCGGTGTTCTCGGTCAGCAGGGCGATGTTGCCCGCGTCCCAGTCGACGTGTGAGGACGGCGCGTCCACGTGCAGGGTGCCGGGGAGCACGCCGTGCTCCAGCGCCAGCACCATCTTGATGAGTCCGGCGACGCCCGCGGCGGCCTGGGTGTGGCCGATGTTGGACTTCACCGAGCCGAGCCAGAGCGGCCGTTCGGCGTCGCGACCCTGCCCGTAGGTGGCGAGCAGCGCCTGTGCCTCGATCGGGTCGCCGAGGGTGGTGCCGGTGCCGTGCGCCTCCACGGCGTCCACGTCGCCCGGCTGGAGTCCGGCTCCGGCGAGCGCCGTACGGATGACGCGCTGCTGGGAGGGGCCGTTGGGCGCGGTGAGCCCGTTGGAGGCGCCGTCCTGGTTGACGGCGGAGCCGCGTACGACGGCCAGTACGGGGTGCCCGTTGCGGCGCGCGTCCGACAGCCGCTCGACGAGCAGCATGCCGGCGCCCTCGGCGAATCCGGCGCCGTCCGCCTGGTCGGCGAACGCCTTGCTGCGCCCGTCGGAGGCCAGCCCGCCCTGGCGGCTGAACTCGAGGAACAGCCCTGGGGTGGTCATGATGGTGGCGCCGCCCGCGAGCGCCAGGTCGCACTCGCCGCTGCGCAGCGCCTGCGCAGCGAGATGCAGGGCGACGAGCGACGCGGAGCAGGCGGTGTCGACGGTCATCGCGGGACCTTCGAGCCCGAAGGTGTACGCGATGCGGCCGGAGACGACGCTGGCGGCGTTGCCGGTGCCGAGGTAGCCCTCGAAGTCCTCGCCGGCGGCGACCAGCAGGTGCGTGTAGTCGTTCCCGTTGGTGCCGGCGAACACGCCCGTACGGCTGCCGCGCAGCCCGTACGGGTCGATGCCGGCCCGCTCGAACGCCTCCCAGGAGATCTCCAGCAGCAGCCGCTGCTGCGGGTCCATCGCGACGGCCTCGCGCGGCGAGATGCCGAAGAACGGGGCGTCGAACCGGTCGATGTCCGGCAGGAACCCGCCCAGTTGGGCGGTCACGGCGCCGGGCGTGCCGGGCTCGCCCGACGACATGCTGTCCACGTCCCAGCCGCGGTCCTCCGGGAACGGCCCGATGGCGTCGCCGCCGTCCCGCAACAGCTGCCAGAACTGCTCGGGCGTACGGACGTCGCCGGGCAGCCGGCAGCTCATCGCGACGATCGCGACGGGCTCGTCGTCCAGTACGGCGCCGCCCGCGGAGAGGGCCGTTCCGGCGGCCTCCGGTGCGACGGCTGCCCCGGTTGGCTCCGTCATCTCGTCCAGCAGCAGCCTGGCCAGGTCGGCGCAGGTGGGGTAGTCGAAGATGAGCGTGGCGGGCAGCCGCAGCCCGGTGATCTTGTTCATGCCGTTGCGGAGTTCGACTGCGCTGAGCGAGTCGAAGCCGAGGTCGCTGAACGCCCGGGAGGGCTCCACCGCCTCCGGCCCGGGGTAGCCGAGCACGGTCGCGACGTAGCTCCGTACGACGTTCAGTACGGCGTCCTGCCGCTCGTCGCCGGACAGCCCCGCGAGGTGCTGGCGCAGCGCCGACAGGTCGCCGCCGCCGTCACCGGAGTCGCCTTCGGCGGTGAGGTTCCGTACGGCGTCGGGCAGGTCCCGCAGCAGCGCGCTGGGGCGCGGCGCGGTGAAGGCGGGTGCGAACCGCTCCCAGCCGATGTCGGTGACCGCGACCCACGTCTCCTGGTGCTCGATGGTCTGGAGCAGTGCGGAGGCGGCGAGTTCGGGCGCCATGTCGTACACGCCGTAGCGGCGGAGGCGGTCGCCGACCGCGCCGTCGCCCATGCCGCCGTCGGCCCAGTGGCCCCAGGCGACGGCGGTGGCGGGCAGGCCCTCGGCGGCGCGCTGGAAGGCGAGCGCGTCGAGGAACGCGTTGCCCGGCGCGTAGTTGCCGAGGCCGGGGCCGCTGATGGTGCCGGACGTGGACGAGAACAGCACGAACGCGGACAGGTCCAGGTCGCGCGTCAGCTCGTGCAGGTGCAGCGCCGCGCTCGCCTTGGTGCGCAGTACGGGCTGCATGCGGCCGGGGTCCAGCTGCTCGATGACGCCGTCGTCCAGGGAGCCGGCGACGTGGAACACCGCGTCCAGCGGGTGCTCTTCGGGCACGCTGCCGAGCAGCGCGGCGAGCGCGTCGCGGTCGGCGACGTCGCAGGCGGCGATGGTGACGCGGGAGCCGCGTTCGGTGAGTTCGGCGGTCAGCTCGGCGGCGCCGGGCGCGTCCGCGCCGCGGCGGCTGGTCAGCAGCAGGTGCTCGGCGCCCAGGTCGGCGAGCCAGCGTGCGATGTGGCTGCCGACGGCGCCGGTGCCGCCGGTGACCAGGACGGTGCCGCGCGGACGCCACGACGTGGTCGGGGCGGACTGGCCGAGCGGGGCGCGGGCCAGGCGGCGGCCGTAGACGCCGGAGGCGCGTACGGCGGTCTGGTCCTCGCCCGCGGGGTCGGCGAGCAGCCCGGCGAGACGAGAGGCGGCGCGGGCATCGAGAACGGCCGGGACATCGACGAGGCCGCCCCAGCGGTCCGAGTGCTCCAGTGCGGCGACCCGGCCGAGGCCCCACACCAGCGCCTGCGGGGCGCTGCTGACGGGTTCGGAGCGGCCGATGGCGACGGCTCCGCTGGTGGCGCACCACAGGGGCGCCTCGACGCCCAGGTCGCCGAGTGCCTGTACGAGGGTCAGCGTCGCGGCCAGCCCTCCGGGGACGGCGGGGAGTTCGGGGTGCGGCTCCTCGTCGAGGGCGAGGAGCGACAGCACGCCGGAGACGGTCTCGTCCCCCGCGGCGTCGCGGAGCCGTTCCGCGAGCTGTTCGCGCGTCGCCCCTGCGGTGGTCTCGACGGTGCGTACGGTCGCGCCGTGCGTCTCCAGTGCCTGCCCGACGGACGCGGCGAGCGGCTGCCCGGCACCGGCTCCGGCCTCGGCGGAGGGCACCGCCAGCAGCCACGTTCCGGAGAGCGCGCGGCCGGTGTTCTCGGTCAGCGGCGTCCAGTTGACGGTGTAGCGCCAGTTGTCGACGGTGGACTTCTCCTGGCTGTTGCGCCGCCAGTGCGACAGCGCGGGCAGCACCTCGCTGAGCGGCGCGTCGCCGCCCAGCTCCAGCGACCCGGCCAGGGCCTCCAGGTCCTCGCGTTCGACGGTCTCCCAGAAGCGTGCCTCGGCGTCGTTGGCGGGACCGGCGGCGGCGCCGTCCGCTTCGGCGCCGGGCGTCAGCACCGGCCAGTACCGCTGCCGCTGGAAGGCGTACGTGGGCAGCTCCACGGTCTGTGCGCCGCTGCCGGCGAACACCGCGCGCCAGTCCACCTCGACGCCCTGTACGTGAGCGTCGGCGAGGGACAGCAGGAAGCGTTCCAGGCCGCCCTGTTCGCGACGGAGGGAGCCGAGCACGGCGGCGTCGGTGCCCCGGTCCTCGGCGGTGTCGCGCATGCCGACGGCCAGTACGGGGTGCGGGCTGACCTCGATGAAGTGCCGGTGCCCGGCGTCCATCAGGAGCCGCAGCGCCTCCTCGAAGCGCACCGTCTCGCGCAGGCTCGTGTACCAGTACTCGGCGTCCAGCGTCGTGGTGTCCTGCCACTGGCCGGTCACGGTGGACGGGAACGGCAGCTCCGCCTCCCGCGGCCGTACGGGTGCCAGCGCCGCCAGCACCTGTGCGCGGATCGCCTCGACCTGCGCGGAGTGCGAGCCGTAGTCGACGGACACCTTGCGGGCCTGTACGCCGTCGGCGGTCAGCTCGGTGAACAGCTCGTCCAGCGCGCCGGCCTCACCCGAGACGACCACGGAGGACGGGCCGTTGACGGCGGCGACGGACAGCCGGCCGCCGTACGGTTCGAGCCGCTCCCGTGCCCCGTCGGCGGGCAGCGGCACGGACATCATGCCGCCGCTGCCGGCGATCTCGGTGATGGCCCGGCTCCGCAGCGCCACCACACGGGCGCCGTCTTCGAGGGAGAGCGCGCCGGCGACGCAGGCGGCGGCGATCTCGCCCTGCGAGTGGCCGACGACGGCGGCGGGCTGCACGCCGTACGAGCGCCACAGCGCGGCCAGGGACACCATCACGGCCCACAGCACCGGCTGCACCACGTCCACGCGGTCCAGGTCGGCGGCGTCCTCGTCGCCGCGGAGCACGGCCGTCAGGGACCAGTCGGTGAACGGCCGCAGCGCGTCCTCGCAGGCGGCGATGTTCTCGGCGAACACCGGGGACTCGGCGAGCAGTTGGCGGCCCATGCCGGCCCACTGCGCGCCCTGGCCCGGGAACACCAGCACGGGGCCCTCGCCGCCGCGAGCGAGTCCCGTCACGGCGTCCGTGGCGGAGACGAGGCCGCCGTCGGCGATCTCGCGCAGCTGCGCGTCGAGCGCTTCCCTGTCGGCGGCGGGCAGCACCGCACGGTGCTCGAACGCCGTACGGCTCACGGCCAGCGAGTGGCCGAGGTCGGTGAGGTCCGTGCCGGGGCGTGCCAGCAGGTGCGCGCGGAGCCGCCTGGCCTGCTCGCGCAGGGCCTCCTCCGTACGCCCGGACAGGGCGACGGGTACGACGGGCAGCGCGCTCCGGTCGCGGTCCTCCGCGGGAGCGGCCGGGGCGGGTGCGTCCGGTGCCTGCTCGATGATGACGTGCGCGTTGGTGCCGCTCATCCCGAACGAGGACACGCCGGCGCGCCGCGGGCGGCCGGTCTCCGGCCACTCCCGCGCGGTGTTGAGCAGTTGTACGTCGCCGGTGGTCCAGTCGACGTGCGGGCTGGGGTCGTCGGCGTACAGCGTCTGCGGGAGCACGCCGTGGCGGATGGCCTCGACCATCTTGATGACGCCGCCGACACCGGCCGCCGCCTGGCTGTGCCCGACGTTGGACTTCAGCGAGCCGAGCCACAGCGGCCGGCCCTCCGGGCGGTCCTGGCCGTACGTGGCGAGGAGCGCCTGCGCCTCGATCGGGTCCCCGAGGGTGGTGCCGGTGCCGTGGCCCTCGACCACGTCGACGTCGGCGGTGCCGAGCCGCGCGGACGCGAGCGCCTGCCGGATGACGCGCTGCTGGGAGGGGCCGTTGGGCGCGGTGAGCCCGTTGCTGGAGCCGTCCTGGTTCAGGGCGCTGCCCTTGACGACGGCCAGTACGGGGTGCCCGTTGCGGCGCGCGTCGGACAGCCGCTCGACGGCGAGCACGCCGACGCCCTCGGCCCAGCTGGCGCCGTCGGCGTCCGCGGAGTACGGCTTGCAGCGGCCGTTCTCGGCGAGCGCCCGCTGCCTGCTGAACTCGATCAGCGAGCCGGGTGTGGACATCACGGTGACGCCGCCCGCGAGGGCGAGGTCGCACTCGCCCTGCCGCAGTGCCTGCACCGCGAGGTGCAGGGCGACCAGCGACGAGGAGCAGGCGGTGTCCACGGTGACGGCCGGGCCCTCCAGGCCGAGCACGTAGGAGATGCGGCCGGACAGCACGCTGGGCGAGTTGCCGGTGCCGACGTAGCCCTCGTAGCTCTCCTCGGAGGCCGCGAGTAGCGTCGTGTAGTCCTGGTACGTCACGCCCGCGAACACGCCCGTACGGCTGCCGCGCGCCGCGCCCGGGTCCATTCCGACGCGCTCCAGCGCCTCCCAGGACGCCTCCAGCAGCAGCCGCTGCTGCGGGTCCATCGAGGTGGCCTCGCGGGGGCTGATGCCGAAGAACGCCGGGTCGAAGCGGCTGGCGTCGTGCAGGAACCCGCCCTCGCGGGTGTAGCAGGTGCCGGGGTTGTCGGGGTCGGCGTGGTACAGCGCGTTCAGGTCCCAGCCGCGGTCGGCGGGGAACGGCGAGATGCCGTCGCCGCCGCTCGCGACCAGCTCCCACAGGTCGTCGGGGTTGGTGACGCCGCCGGGGTAGCGGCAGCTCATGCCGACGATGACGACCGGGTCGGTGTCGAGCGCCGCACCGGTCGCCGTGCGCGCGAGTGCGTCGGCCGCGCCGGTGCCGAACAGTTCGCCGTCGAGGTGCGCGGCGAGTTCGGCCGGGGTCGGGTGGTCGAAGACCATCGTCGCCGGGAGGGTGACGCCGAGTTCGGCGCTGAGCTGGTTGCGCAGCTCGACGGCGGTCAGCGAGGTGAAGCCGATGTCGGTGAACGACCGTGCGGCGTCGACGTCCTGGGGCCCGTCGTAGCCGAGGACGACCGCGACCTGCGTGCGTACGGCGGTCAGCAGCGCGCGCTTGCGCTCCGCCTCGGGCCGCCCTGCCATCCGCCGTACGACGCCGGAGGCGTCCGGCGCGGCCTGCGCGGCCGTACGGCGCTCGGGGGCCTTCGGCGCGGTCTGCGGCGCGGCGGCGGGTGCCGCGGCTTCGCCGATGCGGGCCGTGTCGGCCTGCCGCAGCAGCATCGAGTCGACGGCCAGGACGGGCTGTCCGGAGCCGTCGGCGGCCTGCAGCGACACGGTGTCCGCGCCGGTGCGGGCGAGCCGTACGCGCAGGGTGGTGGCGCCCGCGGCGTACAGCGCGGCGCCGTTCCAGGCGAACAGCATGCGGCCCGCGCCCAGGCCGGCCGGCAGGCCCAGGCCCAGCGGGTGCAGGGCGGCGTCCAGCAGCGCGGGGTGCAGCCCGAAGCGGCCCGCCTGTGCGCCTGCTCCGGACGCGGACTCGCCGTCGCCGAGGGTCACTTCGGCGTACACGTCGTCGCCGTGCTGCCAGGCCGCGCGCAGCCCCCGGAAGGTGCTGCCGTAGCCGAAGCCGGTGCCGGCGAGCCGCTCGTACAGCCCGTCGGTCTCGACGGGTGCGGCGCCGGGCGGCGGCCAGGCGGCGAAGTCGAACGCGTCGTGCCCGGCGCGTACGGGCCGCGGGTCGAGCACGCCTCCGGCGTGCCGGGTCCAGGGCGCGTCCGGCCCGGCGGCCTCGGGCCGCCCGTAGACGCCGAGCATGCGGGCACCGTTCCCGTCCGGCTCCTCCACGCGCAACTGAAGCTGTACGGCGCCCTGTTCGGGCAGCACCAGCGGCGCTTCCAGCAGCAGCTCCCGTACGTGTGCGCAGCCGACCTGGTCGCCGGCGCGCACGGCCAGCTCCAGGAACGCCGTACTGGGCACGACGGCCGCGCCCCCGATGCGGTGTTCGGCGAGCCAGGGCTGGGCGCGCAGGGACAGCCGTCCGGTGAGCACGGCCGTACGGCCCGCCACCATCGGCACGGCCGCGCCGAGCAGCGGGTGGTCGGCGGGAATCAGTCCGAGTGCGGTGGCGTCGACGGCCGACTGCGGGGCCTCCAGCCAGTAGTGGCGGTGCTGGAAGGCGTACGTGGGCAGCTCGACGCGGCGGCGGGCCGCCCCGTCGAAGAGGGCGGCCCAGTCGACGGGGACGCCGTGCGCGAAGGCGGCGGAGACGGCCGCCAGCAGGGCGGTGGCCTCCGGACGGTCGTCGCGCAGGAGGGGCACGAGGAGGGGCGCGGCGTCCGGGTTGCCGGTGCCGCTGTCGGTGCCGTCGTCGGTGCCGCTGTCGGTGCCGCTGTCCGCGGCGAGGCAGCCCTGCGCCATGGCGGTGAGGGTGCCGTCGGGGCCCAACTCCAGGAAGCGGGTGACTCCCTGTGCCGCGAGCGTACGGACGCCGTCGGCGAACCGTACGGCGTGCCGCAGGTGCCGCACCCAGTAGTCGGGCGAGGTGAGCTGCTCGGCGGTGGCCGCTTCACCGGTCACGTTGGAGATCACGGTGATGGTCGGCGGGTGGTAGGCGACGCTCGCGGCGACGGTACGGAACTCGTCGAGCATCGGGTCCATCAGCGGCGAGTGGAAGGCGTGGCTGACCGACAGCCGCCGGGTGCGGCGGCCCTCCGTACGGAAGTGCGCGGCGAGTTCGGTCACGGCCGCTTCCCGGCCGGACACGACGGTGGAACGCGGCCCGTTGAGCGCGGCGAGGCTCAGTTCCGCCTCGCGGCCCTCCAGCAGCGGCAGCACCTCCGCCTCGGTGGCCTCCACGGCGACCATCGCTCCCCCAGAGCCTTCGGCCTGGGAGGCACCCCCTCCGCGCGGCAGCGCCTGCATCAGCCGCCCTCGGGCAGCCACCAGACGGCACGCGTCGGCGAGCGACAGCACACCGGCGACGTGCGCGGCGGCCAGCTCACCGATCGAGTGGCCGAGGAGCACATCGGCGCGGATGCCCCAGGACTCGGTGAGCCGGAACAGCGCGACCTCGATGGCGAAGAGGGCGGGCTGCGTGTACCCGGTCTCGTTCAGGGCGCCGTCGGTGCTGTCTACGTCGGCGGTGAAGACCAGTTCACGCAGCGGCCGGTCCAGCTCCGCGTCGAAGTGAGCGCACACCGCGTCGAACGCTTCCGCGAACACCGGGAAGGACTCGTACAGTTCACGCCCCATCCCCGGACGCTGCGCACCCTGACCGGTGAAGAGGAACGCGGTGCGCCCTCCGGGCGCGACCGTTCCGGACACCGCGTGGGCGGCGGGCGTGCCCTCGGCGACGGCGGACAGTCCCGCGAGGAGCGCGTCCCGGTCGGTGCCGGACACGACGGCCCGGTGCTCGAACACGGCACGCGTGGTGGCCAGCGAGAAGCCGATGTCGCGCGGGTCCAGCCCGGGGTGCGACTCGGCGTGCGCCAGCAGGCGTTCGGCCTGGCCGCGCAGCCCGGCGGCCGTACGGCCCGACACGACCCACGGGATCACCGGCGAGTCCGTACGGGCGACGGGCGCAGGCGCGGCTGCGGACTGCTCCTCCGGAGCGTCGTCCGGGGCCTGCTCGATGACGACGTGCGCGTTGGTGCCGGACACGCCGAACGCCGACACACCGGCGCGGCGGGGGCGTTCGGCGTCGTCCTGCGGCCAGTCGACCGGCTCGTGCAGGAGCCGTACGGCGCCCGCGTCCCAGTCGACGTGGGAGGACGGCGCGTCGGCGTGGAGGGTCTGCGGCAGCCGGCCGTGCCGGAGGGCGAGGACCATCTTGATGACGCCCGCCACGCCGGCGGCGGCCTGCGTGTGCCCCAGGTTGGACTTCACCGAGCCGAGCCACAGCGGCCGTTCGGCGTCGCGGTCGCGTCCGTAGGTCGCGAGGAGCGCCTGTGCCTCGATCGGGTCCCCGAGGGTGGTGCCGGTGCCGTGGCCCTCGACGGCGTCCACGTCGTCGGTCGTCAGCCCGGCCTGGGCGAGCGCCGCACGGATGACGCGCTGCTGGGAGGGGCCGTTGGGCGCGGTGAGCCCGTTGGAGGCGCCGTCCTGGTTGACGGCGGAGCCGCTGACGGTGGCGAGCACGGTGTGCCCGTTGCGGCGCGCGTCGGAGAGGCGTTCCACGACGAGCACGCCGACGCCCTCGGACCAGCCGGTGCCGTCCGCGCCGTCCGCGAACGCCTTGCACCGCCCGTCCGGTGCCAGGCCGCCCTGCATGCTGAACTCGACGAAGGCGCCCGGGTTCCCGATGACCGCCACGCCGCCCGCGAGCGCCAGGTCGCACTCGCCCTGCCGCAGGGCCTGCGCCGCCCAGTGGAGCGCGACGAGCGACGACGAGCACGCGGTGTCGACCGTGACGGCCGGACCCTCCAGGCCCAGTGTGTACGACACGCGGCCGGACACGACGCTGCCCGCCGTACCGGTCAGCAGGTGGCCGCCGAGCCCTTCAGGGGCCTCCTGCAGCCCGCTGCCGTACCCGGAGGTGCTGGCGCCCACGAAGACGCCCGTACGGCTGCCACGGAGCGACGTGGGCGCGATGCCCGTGCGCTCCAGTGCCTCCCAGGAGGTCTCCAGGAGCAGCCGCTGCTGCGGGTCGATGGCGAGCGCCTCGCGGGGGCTGATCCCGAAGAAGACGGGGTCGAAGCCGGACGCGTCGTGCAGGAAGCCGCCGCTGCGGGTGTCGCTGACGCCGCTGCGGGCGGTGCCGCCCGTGCCTTCCGCGCCATCCGTGCCGAACAGCGCGTCCAGGTCCCAGCCGCGGTCGGTCGGGAAGCCGGAGATGGCGTCGCCGCCCTCCGAGACCAGCCGCCACAGGTCCTCCGGACCGGTGACGCCGCCCGGCAGGCGGCAGCCCATGCCGACGATGACGACCGGGTCGTCCGACACGCCGCCGGAGAGCGCCGCGGGGAGCGCTGCGGAGGCGTCGGCGCCGAAGAGTTCGTCCCGGAGGAGGTCCGCGACGGCCGTCGGCGTGGGGTGGTCGAAGACGAGGGTGGCGGGGAGCGCCACGCCGGTCTCGGCGCTGAGCAGGCCGCGGAGTTCGACCGCGGTGAGCGAGTCGAAGCCCATGTCGCGGAAGGCGCGCCCGGGTTCGACGGCGGACGCGTCGGTGTGGTTCAGGACGGTCGCGGCGTGTTGCCGTACGACGTCCAGGAGCGCCCGGTCGCGCTCCTCGGCGGTGAGCCCGGCCAGCCGCCCGCGCAGCGCGGGACCGCTGTCCTGGAGGACGACGCCTTCCAACGCGCCCGCCGCCTCGGGGAGTTCCGCGAACAGGGGTGCGCTGCGGCGGCTGGTGAAGGCGGCGGTGAAACGCGCCCAGTCGACGTCGGCGACGACGAGGGTGCTGTCACCCGCGCCCAGCGCGCGTTCGAGCGCGCGCAGCGCGGAGTGCGGCGCCAGCGGGTTCAGCCCGCGGCGGCGCAGGTGCTCCTGCGCCTCGTCGCTCGCGGCCATGCCCGCCTCGGCCCAGGGGCCCCAGGCCACAGACGTACCGGCGAGCCCTTCCGTACGGCGCGCCTCGACGAGCGCGTCCAGAGCGGCGTTCGCGGCCGCGTACGCCGCCTGGCCGCCGCTCCCCCACACGCCCGCGATGGACGAGAACACGACGAACGCGGACAGCTCGTGCTCGCGCGTCAGCTCGTCGAGGTGCTGCGCACCGCGCACCTTGGCGCGGAGCACCGGCGCGATCCGCTCCTCCGTGAGCGCGTCGACCGCCTCGTCGTCCAGCACGCCCGCGGCGTGGAAGACGGAGTCCACCCGGTGCTTCCGCAGCACCCGCGCCACCGCGCCGTGGTCGGCCATGTCGCATGCGGCGAACGACACCTTGGCGCCCGCGTCGCGCAGCGCGTTCTTCAGCTCCAGCGCGCCGGGCGCCTTGCTGCCGCGGCGGCTGGTCAGTACGACGTGCTCGGCACCCCGCTCGACCACCCAGCGGGCCACCTGCGCGCCCAGCGCGCCAGTGCCACCTGTGATCAGTACGGTGCCGCCCGGCGTCCACTCCCGTACGGAACCCTCCGGCACACCCGCCCGCACGACGCGCCGCGCGAGGGCACCGGACGCACGCAGCGCCACCTGATCCTCGCCGGACGCGCCTTCCAGCACGGCGGCGAGACGCGCCACCGTACGGTCGTCAAGCCGCACCGTACGGCCACCGTCCGCGGCCGGCGCGGGCAGGTCCACCAGACCGCCCCACCGCTCCGGGTGCTCCAGCGCCACCACACGGCCCAGACCCCACAGGGCGGACGGCGCCTGCAGCGGCGCCGCGTCGGAACGACCGGTGCACACGGCGCCGCGCGTCAGCGTCCACAGGGGCGCGCCCAACTCGGCATCACCGAGCGCCTGTACGAGCGCCACCGTCTCCCGCAGACCCGCCGGGACGCACCCGTTGAGGCCGTCGTGGGACTCGTCACGGGCGTGGGCGAGGAGGGACAGCACGCCCGTGACGGGCTCCGCGCCGTCGTTCGCGGCGAGGCCGCGCAGCCGGTCGGCGAGCACCGTACGGTCGGCGCCGGCAGGCACGGAGACCGTCTCGACGCCCGTACCGAGAGCACCCGCGAGACCTTCCAGGCCCTCCGGCAGCGCCTCACCCTCCAGGGCAAGCAGCAGCCAGCGGCCGGACAGTTCAGACGTGCGGGCGGACAGGTCGGTGACCGGCTGCCACCGCACACGGTAGCGCCAGGCGTCGACCGTGGACTCCTCGCGGCGGCTGCGCCGCCAGGCCGCCAGGGCGGGCACAAGCGCGTCCAGCGCGCTCTCGTCGACGCCGAGCGTCGCCCCGAGCGACGCCAGGTCGCCGGACTCCACGGCGTCCCAGAAGCGCGCGTCAGCGGCGTCCTCAGCACCGTACGGACCGGTCCCGGCGGCGGACGTACGGGCGTTGGCGACGGTCGGCCAGTAGCGCTCGCGCTGGAAGGGGTACGTGGGCAGCGCGACCGCACGGCCGAAGCGACCGGCGAACAGCGCCGTCCAGTCGACGTGTGCACCGCGTACGAAGGCACTCGCGAGACCGGACAGCAGCGCCTGCGCCTCCGGGCGGTCCTTCCGCAGCAACGGTACGAGGGCCGCCTCGGCCGGGACGGACGCCTGCGCCATCGCGGTCAGGGTGCCGTCCGGGCCGATCTCCACAAACCGCTGCACGCCATGTTCGGCCAGCGTGGTCACACCGTCCGCGAAGCGCACCGCCTCACGCACATGCCGCACCCAATACTCCGGCGAACACAGCTCATCCGCAGAGGCCAGCCCACCCGTCAGATTCGACACCACAGCAGCGGAAGGAACCTCATAGGACACCGAATCCGCCACCCGACGGAACTCCGCCAGCATCGGCTCCATCAGCGGGGAGTGGAACGCGTGGCTGACAGAGAGACGACTCGTACGGCGACCCTCCGAACGGAAGTGCCCCGCGATCTCCTCCACCGCATCTTCCGCACCCGAAACCACGGTGGACTGGGGGCCGTTCAGAGCGGCGATCGACACCCGGTCGGTGCGCCCCTCCAACAGCGGCAGCACCTCACCCTCGGACGCCTCCACAGCCACCATGGCGCCCCCGGAGGGAAGCGCCTGCATCAACCGCCCACGCGCAGCAACCAGACGGCACACATCTGCCAGCGACCACACACCCGCCACATACGCCGCCGCCAACTCACCAATGGAATGACCCACCAGGAAGTCCGGACGCACACCCCAGGATTCGACCAGCCGGAACAGGGCGACTTCGAAGGCGAACAGCGCGGGCTGCGTAAACCCGGTCTCACTCAGCGCGTCGGCGTCATCCCCGAAAACAACATCCCGCAGCGGCCGCTCAAGCTCCCCATCAAAGTGCGCACACACCTCATCAAAGGCCTCCGCAAACACCGGGAACGCCTCATACAGCTCACGCCCCATCCCCAACCGCTGCGCACCCTGACCCGCAAACACGAACGCCGACTTGCCCTCGGCTGCGGCGCCCAGCGCCACGCCTGGTCCCGGCCGCCCTTCGGCGACCGCCTCCAGGCCCGCGAGCAGTTCGTCGCGCTCCGCGCCGACGACCACCGCACGGTGCTCGAAACGCGAACGGGTCGTCGCCAGCGCACGCGCCACGTCGTACGCGTCGTCGTCCGCCGTACGGAGCTGCTCCAGCAGGTTGTGCGCGATGGCGCGCAGCGCCTCCGGGGTGCGGGCGGACAGCGCGAACGGTACGGCCGCGGGCGTCTGTTCGTCACCCGCGTCGGCTGCTTCGGCTCCGTCATCCGCCGGCGCCTGGCCCAGGATGATGTGCGCGTTGGTGCCGCTCAGGCCGAACGACGACACGCCGGCGCGCCGTACGTGCCCGTCGCGTGCGGGCCACTCCACCGGCTCGCTGAGCAGCCGTACGGCGCCCGTGTCCCAGTCGACGTGGGAGGACGGCGTGTCCGCGTGGAGGGTCTGCGGAAGTTCGCCGTGCTGGAGGGCGAGGACCATCTTGATGACGCCTGCCACGCCGGCGGCGGCCTGGGTGTGACCGAGGTTGGACTTCACCGAGCCGAGCCACAACGGCTGTTCCGCGTCCCGCTCGCGCCCGTACGTGGCAAGCAGCGCCTGCGCCTCGATCGGGTCACCCAGCGACGTACCGGTGCCGTGCGCCTCCACCGCGTCCACGTCGTCCGGTGTCAGCCCCGCCTGAGCGAGCGCCGCACGGATCACGCGCTGCTGCGAAGGCCCGTTGGGCGCGGTGAGACCGTTCGACGCGCCGTCCTGGTTGACGGCGGAGCCGCTGACGGTGGCGAGCACGGTGTGCCCGTTGCGGCGCGCGTCGGAGAGACGTTCCACCGCGATGATGCCGACGCCCTCGGACCAGCCGGTGCCGTCCGCACCGTCGGCGAACGCCTTGCACCGCCCGTCGGGCGCCAGCCCGCCCTGGCGGCTGAACTCGATGAAGGCGCCCGGCGTCGACATCACCGTCACGCCGCCCGCGAGCGCGAGATCGCACTCGCCGCTGCGCAGCGCCTGAACCGCCCAGTGCAGGGCGACCAGTGACGACGAGCACGCCGTGTCCACCGTCACCGCCGGGCCCTCCAGGCCCAGCGTGTACGCGATGCGGCCGGACGCGATGCTGGCGGCGTTGCCGGTGCCGATGTATCCGGCGAAGTCCTCGGTGGAGGCGGCGAGCAGCGCCGGGTAGTCCTGCCCGTTCGTGCCGACGAACACGCCCGTACGGCTCCCGCGCAGCCCGGACGGGTCGATCCCGGCGCGCTCGAACGCCTCCCAGGACGTCTCCAGCAGCAGCCGCTGCTGCGGGTCCATCGCGAGCGCCTCGCGCGGCGACACGCCGAAGAAGCCTGCGTCGAAGCCGTCCACGTCGCGGAGGAAGCCGCCGACGTCGGTGACGCTGGTCTGCTCGCGCCGCCCCTCGGGGTCGTACAGCGCCTCCAGGTCCCAGCCGCGGTCGGACGGGAACGCGGCGATGCCGTCGTGGCCGCCGCTCAGCAGCCGCCAGAAGTCCTCGGGCGTGCGCACATCCCCGGGGAAGCGGCAGCTCATGCCGACGATCACGACCGGGTCGTCGTCGGCGACGGCGCGCCCGGCGGCGGGCAGGTCGGTGCCGGTGACGGTGCCGAGGATTTCGTCGCGCAGGTAGCGGCTGAGCGCCTGCGGCGTCGGGTGGTCGAAGGCGACGGTGGCGGGGAGCGGCACACCGCAGTCCACGCCGAGCGCGTTGCGCAGTTCGACGGCGATCAGCGAGTCGACACCGAGGTCGCGGAACGCGCGGTCGGCGGGCACGGCTTCGGCGCCCTGGTAGCCGAGTACGGCGGCGGCGCGGGCGCGTACGACGTCCAGCAGCGCCCGTTCCTGCTCCTCCGCGCTCAACCCGGTGAGGCGGCCGCGGAGTTCGGAGGACGGGACGTGCTGTGCTGTCGCGGCCTCGGGCGCGTCGTACAGCTCGGCGAGCAGCGGGCTCGGGCGTGTCGCGGAGAAGGCGGGGCCGAAGCGCGCCCAGTCGATGTCGGCGACCAGCGCTGCCGCCTCGGGCCCGGACACGGCGCCGCGCAGCGCCTCGAGTGCCGCCTGCGGGGCGAGCGGCAGGACGCCGCCGCGCTGCTGCCGTTCGGTGAGCCGCCCGTCGGCGTCGGCGGCCATGCCGTCGCCGGCCCAGGGGCCCCAGGCGAGGGACGTGGCGGGCAGCCCTTCGGCGGCGCGCCGCTCGGCGAGTGCGTCGAGCATGGCGTTGGCGGCGGCGTAGTTGGCCTGCCCGGCGGAGCCGACCATGCCCGCGTACGAGGAGAACAGCACGAACGCGTCCAGCTCGTGTCCGCGGGTCAGCTCGTCCAGGTGGCGCGCTGCCGCCTTGGCGCGGAAGACAGCGGCGAACCGGTCCGGCGTGAGCGCGTCCAGCACGCCGTCGTCGAGCACACCGGCGGTGTGCACGACAGCGTTCACGGGGTGCAGGGCGAGGAGTGCGGAGACCGCGTCGCGGTCGGCGATGTCGCAGGCGGCGACGGTGACGCGCCGTGCGCCCAGCTCCGTCAGCTCGGCCACGAGCGCGTCCGCGCCGGGCGCGTCGCCGCCGCGCCGGCTCGTCAGCAGCAGGTGCTCCGCGCCCTGTCCGGCCGCCCAGCGCGCGACCTGCGCGCCGAGCGCGCCGGTGCCGCCGGTGATCAGCACGGTGCCGGTGGGCGTCCACGCGGCGGGTGCGGTCGCGGTCGCCGCGGTGGCCGCCGTACGGGCGAGCCTGCGGCCGAAGGCGCCCGACGGCCGTACGGCCACCTGGTCCTCGCCCGCGCCGCCGAGTACGGCCGCGAGGCGGGCGAGCGTACGGCGGTCGAGCTCCGCGGGGAGGTCGATCAGCCCGCCCCAGCGGTCGGGGTGTTCGAGGGCGGCCACCCGGCCGAGCCCCCATACGGCGGCCTGCGCCGGATCCGGGGCGTCGTCCGTACGGCCGGTGGCGACGGCCCCGCGGGTCAGCGCCCACAGCGGTGCCGTCAGCCCGGCGTCGCCGAGCGCCTGAACGAGCGTGCCGGTCGCGGGTACGCCGACGGGCACACTGTCCCGCTCCCCCTCGGCCAGCGCCAGCAGCGACAGGGCACCGGCGACGGGCTCCCCGTCGGCCGCCTGCCGCAGCCGTTCGGTGAGCTCCGCGCGGTCCAGGTCCGGGGCACACTCCACCCGTTGGAGCGCGGCACCGTGCGCGTGCAGGCCGTGCGTGAGCGACTCCTGCCAGGCCGCCTGGCCCGCGACGTGGTCCTCCGGCACGACCAGCAGCCAGCGGCCGGTCAGCCGCACCTGGCCGCCGGACAGCCCGGACAGCGGCTTCCACGTGGCGCGGTAGCGGCGGCCGTCCGCCTGCGTACGGTCCCGCTGGCGCCGCCGCCACGCGGACAGCGCGGGGAACGCCTCACTCCAGGACGCGTCCCGGTCGATCCCCAACTCGTCGACGAACGCGCTGATGTCCTCGCGCTCGATCCAGTCCCAGAAGCGCGCGTCCACGAGATCCTGCGCACCCGCGGCGAGATCGTCCGCACCGGTCGTGCTGGAGGGCAGCCAGAAACGCTGCCGCTGGAAGGCGTACGTGGGCAGCGCAACCGTACGGGCACCCGCGAACAGCACACCCCAGTCCGGCGACAGACCATCCACATGCAGCCGGCCGACACCCGTCAGCAACGCCTCCCATGCGTGGGGTGTGCTGGTGTTGGGTGCTGGTTTCGTTGTGTTTCGGTGGTCATAGCGTGAGGGAAACGCCCGGTTACATTCCGAACCCGGAAGCTAAGCCTTTCTGCGCCGATGGTACTGCATACGGGAGTGTGTGGGAGAGTAGGACACCGCCGAACTATTGTTGAGAGAAGGGGCCTTGTCGGCTTGCAGCCGGCAAGGCCCCTTTTTGCATTTCCCATTTCCTGTCAGAGGCGGCCGGCTGCTTTGAGCGCGAGGTAGGAGTCGGCGAGGGCGGGGGCCAGTTCGGCCGGGGTGGCGTCCACGACGATGGCACCGTGGCGGCGGAGAACGTCCGCCGTGTGCCTGCGTTCGGCCTGCGTGCGTGCCGCCGCGGCCGCCTCGTAGACCGCGTCCACTGTGCCCCGGGACATCGCCATGTCCTCGATGAGAGGGTCCGCGATCGCGGCGACCAGAACCGTGTGGCGCTGGGTGAGTTGAGGCAGTACGGGAAGCAGCTGCTCTTCCACGGCGGAAGTCTCCAGCCCGGTCAGCAGCACGATGAGGGACCGTCGGCGCGCTATGCGGAGGGCCGTCGCCGTCAGCCCTCTTGCGTCGGATTCGACGAGCTCGGGTTCGATTGTCGCCATCGCGTTCACGAATGCCGGGAGGACGTCCCCCGCGGCCCGTCCCCGCACCGTGGCGCGGGTGCGGCGGTCGTAGGCGAGGAGATCGACCCGGTCGCCCGCCCGCGACGCGAGGGCCGTCAGGAGGAGCGCCGCGTCCATGGCGGCGTCCAGGCGCGGTGCATCGCCTACGCGGCCCGCTGACGTACGGCCTGTGTCGAGGACGACGAGCACCCGCCGGTCGCGCTCGGGCCGCCAGGTGCGGACGGCGACCGATGTCTGCCGGGCGGTGGCGCGCCAGTCGATCGACCTGGTGTCGTCACCGGGGATGTACTCGCGCAGGCTGTCGAACTCGGTGCCCTCGCCGCGGGTCAGGATGCTGGTGCGGCCGTCGAGTTCGCGGAGCCGGGCCATCTTTGCTGGGAGGTGCTTCCGGCTGTTGAAGGCGGGGAGCACGCGCACGGTCCACGGGACGGAGTGGTTGCCCTGGCGGGCCGCGAGACCGAGCGGGCCGTACGAGCGGACCGTTACGCGTTCCGCGCGGCGGTCGCCTCGCCGGGTCGGCGTGAGCGTGGTGCTGATCCGCTGCCGTTCCCCGGGAGGGACGCTCACTCGGTGGCGGGAGGCGTCCGGGCCTTCGTCGGCGAGCCAGCTGCTCGGAGGCCAGGCATCGCGGAGGTCTGCGCGGAGCGGTCGGGGTGCGGAATTGGTGACCACGAGCGTGACGTGCGCGTGTTCGCCGAGTCGAACTGACGTATCACCGGAACGGGTGAAATGGAGCTTTCGCACTGGCGCGGCGCGGGTGAGGTCGTAGAGGATTGCCAGCAGCAGGGGGATTTCGACGGCGAGCACGCCGGTCCAGCTGGGCAGGAGCAGGCCGACGACCAAGGCGCCGAGGGCGGCGATGAGGGCAGTGCGTCCGGTGAGTGCCATGGGTCAGCTCGTCAATCCGATCAGACACTTCAGCGGGGGACGGGGACATGGGCGAGCATCGAATTGATGACGCTGTCTGAGGTCACGCCTTCCATCTCGGCCTCGGGCCGGAGCTGGACGCGGTGCCGGAGGGTGGGGAGGGCCAGGGCCTTCACGTCATCGGGGATGACGTAGTCGCGGCCCGTCAGCCAGGCCCAGGCGCGGGCGGTGGCGAGCAGTGCGGTGGCGCCTCGGGGGGAGACGCCGAGGGAGAGCGAGGGGGATTCACGGGTGGCACGGCAGATATCGACGACATAGCTGGTGACCTCGGGAGAGACCGAGGTCTTGGAGACGGCCGCGCGGGCGGCGTCGAGTTCGTCAGGGCCGGCGACGGGGCGTACGCCTGCTGAGGAAAGATCCCGGGGATCGAAGCCCTCGGCGTGCCGGGTCAGCACACCGATCTCGTGCTCGCGAGTGGGCAGCGGGATGTTCAGCTTCAGCAGGAAGCGGTCCAGCTGGGCCTCGGGCAGGGGGTACGTGCCCTCGTACTCCACGGGGTTCTGGGTGGCGACGACGAGGAAGGGGCTGGGGAGCAGACGGGGCGAGCCGTCGACGGAGACCTGGCGCTCCTCCATCGCCTCGAGCAGGGACGCCTGTGTCTTGGGCGGGGTGCGGTTGATCTCGTCGGCGAGCAGCAGATTGGTGAAGACCGGTCCGGGCTGGAAGGAGAACTCGGCCGTGCGCGTGTCGTAGACGAGTGAGCCGGTGACATCGCTGGGCATGAGGTCGGGGGTGAACTGAACGCGCTTGGTGTCCAGTTCGAGTGCGGCCGCCAGCGTGCGGACGAGGAGTGTCTTGGCGACGCCGGGGACGCCTTCGAGTAGCACGTGGCCGCGGCAGAGCAGGGCGACGACGAGGCCCGTGACTGCCGCGTCCTGGCCCACCACGGCCTTGGAGATCTCGGTGCGCAGGGCCTCGAGGGCACTGCGGGCGCTGTCAGCGGAGGAGGCGCTCACGAGGTGCGGTCCTTGTCTGTCGGTGGCGCGGTCGGGGAAGCGGGGGGTGAGGTGGCTCGGGTGAACCGGTGCTCGAGCTGGTCGAGTTCGTCGGCCAGTCTGACCAGGGACGCGTCGTCCGTGGGGGAGGAGCCGAAGAGGACGGTGTGAATCCGTGTCGCGTCGTCCGCCTCGCCGCCGCCTGCGCGTGCTGCCAAGGCGGGCGTCAGCGCCTCGGGAGAGTGCGCCTGTGCGGCCGGCAGTCCGACGAGCGGCGCCAGGCGGGTGCGGGTGGCGGCGCGCAGGGAGTGGGCGGCGCGGTCGCGTGCGTTCGCCTGGCGGTAGAGGCGGGCGCGGCCCTCCGTGGCCTCGGACGCGCGGACCGAGACGGGGAGCCGTTCCGGTACGAGCGGGCCGAGCCGGCGTGCGCGCCAGAGGGCGGCGAGGAGGGCGGCGAGGGAGAGCTGGAGCGCTCCCCAGGACCAGCCGTCCGGAATGAGGTCGAAGAAGCCGCGGTCTTCGTTGTCGGCGGCGGCGGAGTCGGAAAGCGAGGGGAGGTACCAGACGAGATGCGTGCGGGAGCCGAGGAGTTGGAGCGTGAGCGAGGCGTTGCCGTGCTGGTCGAGCCGGTCGTTGAGCAGCGGTTCGGGGGTGCCGAGCAGCACCGTGTCGCCGTTTCCGGAAGAGGCGGGTACGCGTACGAGCGTGGGCAGTTGCTGCCGCAGATAGCACATCTCCGCGTCCTCGTCCGAGACGTGGTAGCGCATGCCGCCCATCTCTGCGTCGCCCGCGCGGTCCGCGGAGGGCATGTCGCAGTCGGGCGGTGTGGGTTCGACCGTGGCGGGGTCGCCGACCGAGGGCACACCGGGCGTGAGCGCGCCCAGCGCGTCAGGGCCCGGGGCGAGGAGGACGGTGCGGCCGCCGTTCTCGGCGACTCCGGCGAGCTTGGCGTGCTGCCTTCCGTTGAGGACGTCCGGGTGCGCGACGAGCAGCGTGGTGTCCGGTCCGGCGGCGGCCGCGGCCTCGTCGGCGCTGGTGACCACGGTGGTCTCGACGCCGTGGTCGGCGAGGATCCGGGCGGCGGCCCGGCTGCCGTTCCCGTCGGGGGAGCGCGGGTCGAGGGCGCTGTGCTGTTCGCTGGACTGCACAGCGGCCATGACCACGCCGGCCAGGGCGAGGATTGCGGCGGCGATCAGCAGGCCGCGTGCGCGCGTCCAGATCTGGCGGCCCGTCAGCGAGGTGGCGGTCGTACTCAACGGCCGGCTCCAGGTGACGGCGGGACGGCTCCGGCGGCGGCAGGCCGGGCCAGGTCGGGCCGGGCGCTCCGGAGCGCGTGGTCCAGGTCGCGGACGCGGAGGTACGCCGCCTCGTCGGCGGTCCGTTCCGCGTATGTCACCTCGTCGAAGGCCCTGGCGGCGTTGGCCAGTTCGGTGGCGTGGCCGGGCAGGGCGCGTCCGGCGTCGGTCGCGGCCTCGTCGGCGGTCCGTCCGGGGCGGGGGTCGAGCAGGGCGCGTTCCTCCAGAGAGAGGACGATGGCGCGCATCCGCTCCTGGAGTGCTTCGCTCCAGCGGTGCTCCGCCGCGTGCGCGTCGGCGGCGGCGCGGTGGTCGGCGGCGGTTCCGGGGCGGGTGCCGAAGAGCGTGCCGTTGCGGCTGGTGGGCCCGGGCCGGGGCGAACCGAGCCGCATCCGCAGCGCGACGAGCAGCAGCACCACGACGAGGGCGATGACGATCAGCCCGACGGCTCCTCCGGGTGAGGCGTCGGCGGCGGAGCCGAGCAGGTCGCCGATGTGCTCCCACACCCAATCGAGGACGCGCCGGACCAGGCCGGGCTCGTCCTGCCGGTACGCGGGCTCGGACAGCTCGTCCTCGGCCGCGCGGCGTGCGGGTTCGCGGGGGACGGTCACCGGCGGGGTGTCGTCCTCGCCGCTTCCGGAGCTGTGCGTACGCAGGCCCGCCGCCGTGCGAAGGGCCGCCTCGGCCAGACCCCTCGCGATCACGTCAGCTCCCCGGTGGCGGACTCGCGGGCGGCGGGGAGGCGGCGTCGTCCACGCCCGCTGCACGGGCCAGTTCGAGGTCGAGCGCTTCGCGCCGGATCCGCTGGTCCATGTAGAGGAGCGCTGTGATGCCCGCGCTGAGCGGGAGTGTGACGGCGGACGCGATCACCGCGCCGATGCCGACGATGATCAGGTACGTCCAGGAGACGGAGAAGTCCGTCGAGGTGAACATGCCCGCCGGGCCCTCACCGTCGACGACCGACGCCACCACGGAGGCGGGGATCTGCACGATGAACCCGACGACCGTCACCAGCAGCACGGCGAGGAGCTGGATGCCGAACGTTCGCCACCAGCTGTTGCGTACGAGCTTCGCGGACCTGCGCAGCGCGGCGACGACGCCCTGCTTCTCGAGCATCAGGGCGGGTGCCGACAGGCAGTAGCGGACCCAGAGCCAGACCGCGGCCACCAGGCCGGCGAGTCCGCCGAGGACCGCGAGCAGGCTCCCGCCGACCTCCGCGCCGGCGAGGGCGATAGCGAGGCCGGGGGCGAAGCCCGCCACCACGGCGCCCGTGACGATCAGCAGGACGAGCATGGTCAGGCCGAGCATCCTGCCCAGCTGGGGACGGGCCTCGGCCCACGCCTCACCTATCGTCACCTGCCGTCCCAGGACGGCGCGGCTGACGACGATGGTCAGCATGGCGGTGGCGACGACCGTGCCGATGACCGTGGCGAGCAGTTCGACGCCGGCGCTGCTGAGGGTCCCGCTGAGGGCGTCCGTCAGTTCTTCCGTGCTGGGCTCCGGGTTGTCCTCCAGCGCCTCCAGGCCGCTGTTGTTGCGCAGCCAGATGCCGCTGGCGATGGTCGAGGCGCACTGCACCAGGACCGCGACGCCGAGCGCGATGCCCAGCGCCGTACGCCAGTGGGCGCGGGCGCTGGAGACGGCGCCGTCCAGGATCTCGCCGACGCCCAGCGGGCGCAGCGGGATCACGCCTGGGCGGGCGGCGGGCGGCGGCTGGTTCCAGGCGTTGTTCCACTGCCCCCAGCCCTGCTGGCCGTGCGGCGGCGGCGGTGGAGGCGCGCCCCAGCCCGGTCCTCCGGCGGGCGGCGGCTGCTGTGCCGACCAGTTGCGGGGAGGCTGGTCCGCTGGTGTGGGCTCGTCAGGGGGCGTCCGCTGTTCGCCTTCGGACGCCTTGCCTTCCCGGTCGTCCGCGGGATCGGACGGGGAGGATCCGGGCGAAGCCCAGCCCGGAGTGTCGTTCATTCTTCTCCTACTCCTTCGCCTGGTTGGCAGCCATCGTGCCACGTAGGCCCGAGCGGCGGGACGGAGCCCGGCGTCTTCTCCCGCCTTCAGCCGCCCGGGGTTTGGGGGCAGACTGTGCGAATGATTGATCAGCAAGTGCCGGTCGCGCGCTGGGCGCGTCCGCCCGAGGGCCCGGCGCTGGTGCTCCTCGACCAGACCCGGCTGCCGCTCGAAGAGGCCGAGCAGGTCTGTTCCGACGTACCCGCGCTGGTGGCCGCCATCCGCTCGCTCGCCGTGCGGGGAGCGCCGCTGCTCGGCATAGCGGGCGCGTACGGCGTCGCGCTGGCCGCGGCACGTGGCGACGACGTCGCCGGTGCCGCCGAGCGGCTCGCCCGTGCCCGGCCGACGGCCGTCAACCTTGCCTACGGGGTGCGGCGGTCCGAGCGCGCCTACAACGCGGCGGTCGAGGGCGGCGCGGACCCGTCGGGGGCGGCCGCGGCGGCGCTCGCCGAGGCGGAGGCCCTGCACCGTGAGGACGCGGAAGCCAGCGAGCGGATGGCCGCGCACGGCCTGGCGCTGCTGGAGCAGCTGCTGCCGGACGGCGGCATCCGGCTGCTCACCCACTGCAACACGGGACGGCTGGTCTCCGGCGGGCACGGGACGGCCTTCGCGGTGGTGCGCGCGGCCCATCGCGCGGGCCGCTTGCGACGGCTGTGGGTGGACGAGACGCGGCCGCTGCTGCAGGGAGCGCGGCTGACGGCGTACGAGGCGGCGCGCGAAGGCATGGCGTACAGCGTGCTGTCGGACAACGCCGCCGGGTCGCTCTTCGCGGCCGGCGAGGTCGACGCGGTGCTGATAGGCGCCGACCGGATAGCGGCGGACGGCTCCGTGGCCAATAAGGTGGGCAGTTACCCGCTGGCGGTGCTGGCCCGCCACCATCAGGTGCCCTTCGTGGTGGTGGCGCCGGTGACCACGGTCGATCCGGATACGCCGGACGGAGCGGCGATCGTCGTGGAGCAGCGGTCCGCGCACGAGGTGACGGAGCTTCCGTGCCCCTCTGCCGCGGGCGGTACGGGCGGCGCGGAGGGACCGGGCGGCGGGGTGCCGATCGCTCCGCCGGGCTCCGCGGCGTACAACCCGGCGTTCGACGTGACGCCGCCGGGACTGGTGACCGCACTGGTCACAGAGCGTGGCGTGGTATCACCCGTCACAGAGAACGGACTCGGGGAGCTGTGTTCCATGTCACTATCAGGAGAGTCACGATCGGGTAATGGGATGATGAACTCATGAAAGGACGCGTCCTCGTCGTCGACGACGACACCGCACTGGCGGAGATGCTCGGCATCGTGCTGCGTGGCGAAGGGTTCGAGCCGTCGTTCGTGGCGGACGGAGACAAGGCACTGGCCGCCTTCCGTGAGACCAAGCCCGATCTGGTGCTGCTCGATCTGATGCTTCCCGGCCGCGACGGCATCGAGGTGTGCCGGCTGATCCGGGCCGAGTCCGGCGTGCCCGTGGTCATGCTGACCGCCAAGACCGACACCGTCGATGTGGTCGTCGGGCTCGAGTCGGGCGCGGATGACTACATCGTCAAGCCCTTCAAGCCCAAGGAGCTGGTCGCCCGTATCCGGGCCAGGCTGCGCAGGTCGGAGGAGCCCGCGCCGGAGCAGCTGGCCATAGGCGATCTGGTGATCGACGTGGCCGGCCATTCGGTGAAGCGGGAGGGGCAGTCGATCGCCCTCACCCCGCTGGAGTTCGACCTGCTGGTCGCGCTCGCCCGCAAGCCCTGGCAGGTCTTCACCCGAGAGGTGCTGCTGGAGCAGGTGTGGGGTTACCGCCACGCCGCGGACACGCGGCTGGTGAACGTCCACGTGCAGCGGCTGCGCTCCAAGGTGGAGAAGGACCCCGAGCGGCCGGAGATCGTGGTCACCGTGCGCGGCGTGGGGTACAAGGCCGGGCCTGGCTGACATGTCCGGGATCGGCCCTGCTCGCCAGCGCACGGAAGGGAGCAGCCCTGGGGGGCAGTCACCCGAGGGTTCCAAACTCGGGCGCTTGAAGCCCAGCGGCGGTTTCTTCACCGAGGGGCTGCTGCCCGAGGGAGCGACAGGAACCCGGGCGCACCCCGTCTTCCGGATGTTCGTACGGCTGGTGCGCCGTCCGCTGCTGCCCGCGATGCGGCTGTGGCGGCGCAACCTCCAGCTGCGGGTGGTCGCGGCGACGCTGCTGATGTCGCTCGGTGTCGTGCTGCTGCTCGGCATCGTCGTCAACGGGCAGGTGCGGAACGGCCTCCTCGAAGCGAAGGAGCAGACGGCGCAGAGCCAGGCGGCGGGCGGTTTCGCGTTCGCCCAGCAGGCGGCCGACAAGTCCAACACCAGGGGTTCCGGCTTCAGCGAGATCGAGGGAGCCGTCGGCAGCAGCACCGCCCAGTCCGCCGGCACCTGGATGAACAACCTGGTGGAGCAGCTGGCCAGCGGCGGCCAGGGCGTGTATTCGGTGGTGGTCCTCAGCTCCGAGAGCGACGAGACGCCGATGCTCGGCAACGCGGACGCGCGGCTGAAGGGCGCCCGCGCCTCCGGCGACATACTTCCCGAGGAGAGCATCCCCGACGACCTGCGCTCGGACATGGACACGCAGGACGGTACGCATCAGCGGTACGCGAAGCTGCACCGGCAGAGCGGCGGCACCGAGCCCGCGCTGATCGTCGGCAAGCGGGTCAGCGACCTCAACGGCAATCCGTACCAGCTGTACTACGTCTTCCCCTTCAGCCAGGAGGAGGAGACGCTCGTCCTGGTCAAGGGCACGCTGGTGACCGCGGGCGTCTTCGTCGTGGTGCTGCTCGGCGCGATTGCCTGGCTCGTCGTACGGCAGGTGGTGACGCCCGTACGGATGGCCGCCGGGATCTCCGAACGGCTGGCCGCGGGCAGACTCCAGGAGCGGATGAAGGTCACCGGCGAGGACGACATCGCACGCCTCGGCGAGTCGTTCAACAAGATGGCGCAGAAGCTCCAGATCAAGATCCAGCAGCTGGAGGGGCTGTCCCGGATGCAGCGCCGTTTCGTCTCCGACGTCTCGCACGAGCTGCGCACCCCGCTGACGACCGTACGGATGGCGGCCGACGTGATCCACGCGGGCCGCGAGGACTTCGATCCCGTGACCGCGCGCTCGGCGGAGCTGCTGCTCGGGCAGCTCGACCGGTTCGAGTCGCTGCTCAACGACCTGCTGGAGATCAGCCGCTTCGACGCGGGCGCCGCGGCGCTGGAGGCCGACCCGACGGACCTGCGCGACGTGGTCCGGCGCGTGGTGGACGGCTGTGAGCCGCTCGCCGAGTGCAAGGGCAGCCGCGTCGTCATCCAGGGCGACGAGGAGCCGGTCATGGCCGAGGTGGACGGCCGCCGTATCGAACGGGTGCTGCGCAACCTCGTGGACAATGCCATCGAGCACGGCGAGGGCCACGACGTGGTCATCCGCCTCGCGTCGGGCGGCGGCGCGGTCGCCGTGGCGGTGCGGGACTACGGCGTCGGCCTGAAGCCGGGCGAGGTGAAGCGGGTCTTCAACCGCTTCTGGCGCGCGGACCCGGCCCGGGCCCGTACGACCGGCGGCACCGGCCTGGGCCTGTCCATCGCCATCGAGGACGCCCGGCTGCACGGTGGCTGGCTGCAGGCGTGGGGCGAGCCGGGCGGCGGCTCGCAGTTCCGGCTGACGCTGCCCAGCACCGGCGGAGAGGTGCTGCGCGGTTCACCGATAGCCCTGGAACCGGCCGACTCGCGCCGCAGACGCGGAGTCGACGGCGCCATACCGACCCAGACGCGGGTGCCCGCCGCCGCGGGCGCGGCGAAGGCGGGCCAGGGCAGCGCGGACCCGATGGCGGGGACCGGAACGGCCGGGACCACCGGCATGAGCCGAGAGGAGCGCGGCGATGAGAGCTGACCGCCGCTGGGCGGCAGTCGTGGCACTGCTGGCGGCCGGCGCCGTGCTGCTGTCCGGGTGCGCCTCGATGCCGGGCGACGGCAAGGTCAGCCGCGTCGACTCCTCGCAACGCGCGGAGGGCGAGTCACGGGTGCGGGTGTTCGGCGTCAGTCCGCAGAAGGACGAGAGCCCGCAGGAGATCGTCCGCGGTTTCCTGGAGGCGACGACGAGCGACGAGCCCTGGTTCTCGACCGCGAAGGAGTACCTCACGAAGGAGACGGCCAAGGCCTGGGACCCGTTCGCGAGTACGACGGTGGTGACCGGCGGGCCGAGTGCCAACGCCGCCCGTGAGGACCCGGGCGACGAGAACGGCTACACGGTGGAGATAGCCGGCACCCGTACGGCCCTGGTCGACGGGCGGCACGCGTACGACCCGGCCAAGGGCGCGTACAACGCGCGCTTCCACCTCACCAAGCTCAAGGACGGCTGGCGGATCGACCAGCTGCCGGACGGCCTGGTCCTCGGCGAGTCCGATTTCGAACGCATCTACCGCTCCGTCGACGTCTACTACTACGCGCAGCTCGGCTCCGACGCCCGCTCGGTGTCCGGCGGCAAGGACGTGCTCGTCTCCGACCCCGTCTATCTGCGCGGCCGGATCGACCCGGTGACCGAGACGGTGGAGGCGCTCATCGAGGGCCCGACGACGTGGCTCGACCCGGTGGTCGATTCGGCGTTCCCGGCGGGCGCCAGACTGGCCGGCCGCGGCAAGCAGCGCCTGTCGCTCGACGACGCGGGCGCGCTGAAGGTGCGGCTGAACGCGAAGGGCGCGGACGTCGGGCGGGGGCAGTGCGTCCGGATGGCCGCGCAGCTGTTCCACTCCGTGCAGTCCCAGGCGTCCACCAAGGTCAGCGGCGTGGAGCTGGCCAATCCGCAGGGTGACACGCGGTGTGACCTGTCGCGCGAGGGTGCCGAGTCGTTCGAGCCCGGCAGGCTCGACGGGCGGGCCGCTGAGCAGTACTTCATCGACAGCAAGCACCGGGTGGCCTCGCTGACCGGGGCCAGCGAGAAGGGCAAGGTCGTGGAGGGCCCGCTCGGCAGCGGCGAGGTCGAGATGGGCTCGGTCGCCGTGAGCCGGGACGAGCGGCAGGGCGCCGCCGTGTCGCTCGACGGCCGTTCGCTGTACGCCGCTTCGCTCGCGGGCGGCGGCGACCTGGAGTCCCCGGTGCTCCTCAGCGGGGCCAAGAAGGAGCAGGACCGGCTGACCGCCCCGAGCTGGGACGGCCTCGGCGACCTGTGGGTGGCCGACCGCGATCCGGAGAATCCGCGGCTGCTGCGGCTGCGCGGCGGCAAGGAGAAGCCGGAGGAGATCGACGTGCCCGGGCTCGGCAAGGACGAGCGGATCGAGTCGCTGCGGGTGTCGTCGGACGGCGTACGGATAGCGATGCGCGTACGGGAGGCGGACGGGCGCAGTTCGCTGCAGCTCGGCCGCGTCGAACGGGGAGGCAGCCGGGAGGAGCCGGAGGTGACCGTCGCCGCGCTGCGGCCGGTCGCGCCGCAGCTGGAGGACGTCGTCGCGGCGTCCTGGTCGGGCGACAGCGAGCTCGTGGTGGTCGGCCGGGAGTCGCAGAGCGTGCAGCAGCTCCAGTACGTGGGGACGGACGGCTCGACGACGAACCAGCCCACGCTGCCCGGCATCAACGACGTGACCGGGGTGGCGGCGGCGGAGGACGAGGCGAAGCCGCTGCTGGCCGAGTCGGAGTACGGGATCGTACGGCTCCCGCCCGACGCCAACTGGAGAACCCTGCCCGACCCCGGCACCGCACCGGTCTATCCGGGGTAGCGGGACAGCAGGCCAGCGGGCCAGCGGGGCAGCCGTGCGAGTTATCCACAGGCCTGGTGGACCGCCCCCGGTGCTGGGACAGTGGTGATATGAGGGCGTTGTGGCGGGAGCTGACCGATCTGGTGCTTCCTGTCGGCTGCGCCGGATGCGGTCGGCCACGGGCGCGCGGCCCCGTATGTCCGTCCTGCCGCAGCAGCCTGGCGGGGACGGCGCCCCGGCGGGTGTGGCCCAGCCCCGTGCCGCCGGGACTGCCCGTGGTGTACGGGGCGGCGGCGTACGCGGACGAGGTCAGGGCCGTGCTGCTCGCACACAAGGAGCGCGGTGCGCTGCGCCTGGCGCAGCCGCTGGGCGGCGTCCTGGCGGACACGGTGCGCGCGGCCGTACGGCACCGGGCAACGGGCCGGGGCGGAGCGGCGGTCGCGTACGGCGCCGGGAGGGCCGGTGCAGGGCCGCGCCCGCTGGCCCTCGTACCGGTGCCCTCGGCGCGGCGCGCGGTGGCGGGGCGCGGGCACGATCCCGTACGCCGCATGGCGCTGGCCGCCGCCGGAGAGCTGCGGCGTTCGGGGCGGGCGGCGCGGGTGCTCGCCGTGCTGCGGCAGCGGCGGGCCGTCGCCGACCAGGCGGGGCTGACCGCGGGGCAGCGGCTGGCGAACCTCAGCGGCGCGCTGGAGGCGGTGCCGGGCTCCGGACGGCTGCTCGAAGGGACGGAGGTGGTGCTGGTGGACGACCTGATGACCACGGGAGCGTCCTTGGTGGAAGCGTCGCGCGCGGTGGCCGCCGCGGCCGGGCGAAGACCCGTGGCGGCGGTGGTGGCGGTGCGGTCGCGGCGCTGAATCCGGACGGTGGCGCATCCCGGCCCTGAGGGGCGCGAGGTGCGTGCTGCCGCTGGTGGCGGCGGATGATATGTCCCCGAACCGAGGTACGTGTCAGTAGGGGGTGCCGACCGTCCCCGACTGGAGGTACGTTCGGAGTGGGGTGACGATCTTCCCTCTGGGGGAGAAGGAGGTGAAACCGCAACCCGACGTTATGCCGGAGGGCAGCAGCGGTTCACTGTGACCCCCGGCGTCAGTGCACAACGGAGGCGTTCCACACGGTCGTGCGTGGAGCGCTCCGGGAACGGAGTTCTGCGTGGACATCGTCGTCAAGGGCCGAAAGACAGAGGTGCCGGACAGGTTCCGCAAGCACGTGGCCGAAAAGCTGGAGAAGATCCGGAAGCTCGATGGCAAGGTGATCAACCTGGACGTCGAGGTGTCCAAGGAGCACAACCCCCGGCAGGCCGACCGTTCCGACAGGGTGGAGATCACCCTGCGCACTCGCGGCCCGGTCGTACGTGCGGAGGCCGCGGCCTCCGATCCCTACGCGGCACTGGATCTGGCAGCGGGCAAGCTGGAGGCGCGGTTGCGAAAGCAGCATGACAAGCGCCGGGTGCACCGTGGCGGCAGCCGCGCACCGATGAGTGTGGCAGCGGCGACCGCTCACCTGGCAGCCGAACTCAACGGAGAACTCGACGCGGCCGCGGCACCGCCCGCCGCGAAGGACGACGAGCGTCCGGTGACGACGAAGATGGGTTCGCTGGAGGTCCAGGGTGAAGGGCCCCTCGTCGTACGGGAGAAGACGCACTCGGCCGCGCCCATGACGCTCGATCAGGCTCTGTACGAGATGGAGCTGGTGGGGCACGACTTCTATCTGTTCGTCGACTCCGAGACCAAGAACCCGAGCGTGGTCTACCGGAGGCACGGCTACGACTACGGCGTGATCCATCTCGAGCAGGATCCCTTCGCCGACGAGGCACCGCCCGGAGCAGGCGGCGCCCTCGGAGGGTGACCGGTGCGAGCGCGCCCCCGGCCGGGTCCTGGACCCGCCCGGGGGCGCGGGCATGGAATTATGTCCTCACCGCCAACCGGAGGCGCACACGGTCCGGTTGAGCGGCAGAGCCTGCTGGGGGAGGAACGATGGTGGACAGCTTCGGGCCCGCGATGCCCGTGCCCGACACACACCGGGATCCGGACGTGCAGGGATCGCGCGGCTGCGGGCCGCGTGAGGAGCCGATCCGGGTGCTTGTCGTGGACGACCACGCGCTGTTCCGGCGCGGCCTGGAGATCGTCCTGGCGCAGGAGGAGGACATCCAGGTCATCGGGGAGGCCGGGGACGGCGCCGAGGCCGTGGACAAGGCCGCGGACCTGCTGCCCGACATCGTGCTGATGGATGTGCGCATGCCGAAGCGCGGCGGCATCGAGGCCTGCACGTCCATCAAGGAGGTCGCTCCCAGCGCGAAGATCATCATGCTGACGATCAGCGACGAGGAGGCCGACCTCTACGACGCGATCAAGGCGGGCGCCACGGGCTATCTGCTCAAGGAGATCTCCACCGACGAGGTGTCCACCGCGATCCGGGCGGTGGCCGACGGCCAGTCCCAGATCAGCCCGTCGATGGCGGCAAAGCTGCTCACCGAGTTCAAGTCCATGATCCAGCGCACGGACGAGAGCAAGCTGGTGCCGGCGCCCCGGCTCACCGACCGGGAGCTGGAGGTGCTCAAGCTCGTCGCGACCGGCATGAACAACCGCGACATCGCCAAGGAGCTCTTCATCAGTGAGAACACGGTGAAGAACCACGTGCGCAACATCCTGGAGAAGCTCCAGCTGCACTCCCGTATGGAGGCCGTGGTGTACGCGATGCGGGAGAAGATCCTCGAGATCCGCTGACCCCCGCACCGGCCCCCGGCCCCGCGCCCGCCCTCAGTCCGCCTCGCGCTGCGCGTGCGCGATCTCCGCCTCGAGCGCGCCCCGTACGTCCGCCGCCGCGCCCTCCAGCCGCTCCAGCCGCACCTGTGAGCACCCAGCCCAGGACGCCGCCTCGACGAGCGCGCGCGCCATCGGCTCCGCCGCCTTGGGCGTACGCAGCGACAGCTGCCGCGCGATCAGCGTCCGCCCCTCACGGGCCGGGTCGACGCGGCCCATCAGCTTTCCGCCCGCGAGCAGCGGCATCGCGAAGTACCCGTGCACCCGCTTCGGCCGGGGGACGTACGCCTCCAGCCGGTGCGTGAAGTCGAAGATCCGCAGCGTGCGCGGCCGGTCCCAGATCAGCGAGTCGAACGGGGACAGCAGCGTCGTACGGTGTCTGCCGCGCGGCGTCTCGGTCAGCGCCGCCGGGTCCGCCCAGGCGGGCCGGGCCCAGCCCGCCACCTCGACCGGCACCAGGTCCGTGTCGGCGACGACGGCGGTCACTTGGTCCCGCTTCAGCCGGTGGTAGTCGGCGAGGTCCGCCTCCGTGGCGACGCCCATGGCCGTGCCCGCCTGTGCGACCAGGCGCCGTATGCACTCGTGGTCGTCGATGTCGTCGTGCAGCAGCGGGTCCGGGATGGCGCGCTCCGCCAGGTCGTACACCCGCTTCCAGCCGCGCCGCTCCGTGCAGACCACCTCGCCGGTGTCGAGCAGCCACTCCACCGCGATCTTGGTCTCGGACCAGTCGAACCACTCGCCGCCGTTCTTGCCGCCGCCCAGCTCCGTCGTCGTCAGCGGTCCCTCCGCCTTGAGCCGGTCCCGCACGGCCGCGCACGCCGCGTCCCGGTCCTGCAGCCGGTGCCAGCGGTGGCCGCGGGCCTGCATCGCCCGCCGCCGGAAGGCGAAGTGCGGCCACTCCTCGACGGGCAGGATGCAGGCGGCATGCGACCAATACTCGAACGAGTGGCCCCCCGTCCAGTACGCCGCCTCCACCGTCTCGCGGCCCACCGCACCCAGCCGTGCGTACGGCACCAGCTCGTGCGAGCGGGCCAGCACCGAGATGGTGTCGAGCTGCACGGCGCCCAGCCGCCGGAGCAGCCCGCGCACCCCCGCGCGCCGGTCCGGGGCGCCGAGCAGGCCCTGCGCGCGCAGCGCGATGCGGCGGGCCTCGTCGGCGGACAGGGAGAGCTCGGTCGTCGTGTCGCACACCGCAGTCATGGCGCACACCCTAAGTGCCGCCACTGACAACGCCTCAGGGCGCGGCCAGGTACGGCGTCCCGCCCGTACGCCCCCAGTCCGACGGCAGCAGCGCCCCGGTCCAGGCGTCGCGCCGCGTGCCCCGGTGCACGATGCGGGCCCGCTGCACGCCCTCCATGACGAAGCCGAGCCGGATCGCCACCGCGCGGGACGCGTGGTTGCCCGCGGTGGCGATCCACTCCAGCCGCTCGACGCCCAGCCCGGCGAACGCCCAGTCGATCACCGCGCGCCCGGCCTCCACCGTGTAGCCCTTGCCGCGCTGCTCCTTGGCGGTCCAGAAGCCCAGCTCGGCCTGGCGTTCCGCGGTGCGCAGGTGCGCGATGCGGACCAGGCCCATGGAGCCGACGAGGGCGCCTTCGCGGGTGAAGACGCCGAAGTTGTACGTGGTGTCGTCGCGCCAGCCGGCCGGGCTGGCGTTGAGCACGAACTCCTCCGCGTCGTCACGCGTGTACGGGTCCGGCACGGGTATCCAGCGCGGGATCTCCGGATCCTGGCAGGCCGCGTGCACGGATTCGGTGTCCCGCGCGTCGAACGGGCGCAGCAGCAGGCGCCCGGTGCTGAGAGTGATCGGCTCCATGCCGCCATTCTCGCCGGACCCGGCACCTTCGGGACCTCCGGCACGTTGGGGGTACAGCGGGCCTCGCCCCTGTCTTACGATGGCCGGTGCGGCGGGGGACCACTCCGCTGTGCCCGCGCACCAGACCGTGCTCAGGCCCGACCGGCAAGGAGTCACCCTACGTGTCCGTCTTCGGCAAGCTCATGCGCGCAGGTGAGGGCAAAATCCTGCGCAAGCTGGACCGCATCGCGCGGCAGGTGAATTCCATCGAAGAGGATTTCGTCGACCTCTCCGACGCCGAGCTCAGGGCGCTCACGGACGAGTACAGGGAGCGGTACGAGGGCGGCGAGAGCCTGGACGACCTGATGCCGGAGGCCTTCGCCACCGTGCGCGAGGCGGCCAAGCGCGTGCTGGGTCAGCGGCACTACGACGTGCAGTTGCAGGGCGGCGCGGCGCTGCACCTCGGTTACGTCGCGGAGATGAAGACCGGTGAGGGCAAGACCCTGGTCAGCACCCTGCCCGCGTATCTCAACGCGATCTCCGGCGACGGCGTGCACATCATCACCGTGAACGACTACCTCGCGGAGCGCGACTCCGAGTGGATGGGCCGGGTGCACCGCTTCCTGGGCCTGTCGGTCGGCTGCATCCTGGCGAACATGGCGCCGACGCAGCGCCGCGAGCAGTACGCCTGCGACATCACGTACGGCACGAACAACGAGTTCGGCTTCGACTACCTCCGCGACAACATGGCCTGGTCGCAGGAGGAGCTGGTGCAGCGCGGGCACAACTACGCGATCGTCGACGAGGTCGACTCCATCCTCGTCGACGAGGCGCGGACGCCGCTGATCATCTCCGGCCCGGCGGACCAGGCGACGAAGTGGTACAGCGACTTCGCCAAGCTCGTGAAGCGGCTGGAGAAGGGCGAGGCGGGCGACCCGCGCGTCCAGAAGCCGGAGACCGGCGACTACGAGATCGACGAGAAGAAGCGGACCGTCGCCATCCACGAGGCGGGCGTCGGGAAGGTCGAGGACTGGCTCGGCATCGACAACCTCTACGAGTCGGTGAACACCCCGCTGGTCGGCTATCTCAACAACGCCATCAAGGCCAAGGAGCTCTACAAGAAGGACAAGGACTACGTCGTCCTGGACGGCGAAGTCATGATCGTCGACGAGCACACCGGCCGTATCCTCGCCGGCCGGCGCTACAACGAGGGCATGCACCAGGCGATCGAGGCGAAGGAGGAGGTGGAGATCAAGGACGAGAACCAGACGCTCGCCACGATCACCCTCCAGAACTTCTTCCGCCTCTACGACAAGCTCTCCGGCATGACCGGTACGGCCATGACGGAGGCCGCCGAGTTCCACCAGATCTACAAGCTCGGCGTGGTCCCGATCCCGACGCACCGCGCGCTCGCCCGCGCCGACAAGGCCGACCTGATCTACCGCACGGAGGTCGCGAAGTTCGACGCCGTCGTCGACGACATCGCGGAGAAGTACGAGAAGGGCCAGCCGGTGCTGGTCGGCACCACCTCCGTGGAGAAGTCGGAGTACCTCTCGAAGCAGCTCAACAAGCGCGGCGTGCGCCACGAGGTGCTGAACGCGAAGCAGCACGACCGTGAGGCGGCGATCGTCGCCCAGGCGGGCCGCAAGGGCTCCGTCACGGTCGCGACGAACATGGCGGGCCGCGGTACGGACATCAAGCTCGGCGGGAACCCGGACGACATCGCCGAGGCCGAGCTGCGCGCCAAGGGCATGGACCCGCTGGAGGACGCCGAGCAGTGGGCGGCGGCGCTGCCGGCCGCGCTGGAGCGCGCGGAGAAGGCGGTCGAGGCGGAGTTCGCCGAGGTCAAGGACCTCGGCGGGCTGTACGTGCTGGGCACCGAGCGGCACGAGTCGCGGCGTATCGACAACCAGCTGCGCGGCCGTTCCGGCCGTCAGGGCGACCCCGGCGAGTCCCGGTTCTACCTCTCGCTGGGCGACGACCTGATGCGCCTCTTCAAGGCGCAGATGGTCGAGCGCGTGATGTCCATGGCGAACGTGCCGGACGACGTGCCGATCGAGAACAAGATGGTCACCCGCGCCATCGCCTCCGCGCAGTCCCAGGTCGAGCAGCAGAACTTCGAGATCCGCAAGAACGTCCTGAAGTACGACGAGGTCCTCAACCGGCAGCGCGAGGTCATCTACGGCGAGCGCCGCCGGGTCCTCGCCGGCGAGGACCTGCACGAGCAGGTGCGGCACTTCATGGACGACACGATCGAGGCGTACGTCCAGGCGGAGACCGTCGAGGGGTTCGCCGAGGAGTGGGACCTGGACCGGCTGTGGGGCGCGTTCAAGCAGCTCTACCCGGTGTCGGTCACCGTCGAGGAGCTGGAGGACGCGGCGGGCGAGCGCGAGGGCATCACCGCGGACTTCATCATCGACGCCATCAAGGACGACGTCCACGAGCGGTACGACAAGCGCGAGGAGGAGCTCGGCTCCGACATCATGCGCGAGCTCGAGCGCCGCGTGGTCCTCTCCGTGCTCGACCGCAAGTGGCGTGAGCACCTCTACGAGATGGACTACCTCCAGGAGGGCATCGGCCTGCGCGCGATGGCCCAGAAGGACCCGCTGGTCGAGTACCAGCGGGAGGGCTTCGACATGTTCCAGGCCATGATGGACGGCATCAAGGAGGAGTCCGTCGGCTACCTGTTCAACCTGGAGGTGCAGGTCGAGCAGCAGGTCGAGGAGGTCCCCGTCGAGGACGAGGCCGCCGAGGGCAAGCCGTCCCTGGAGAAGGAGCCGCAGGACGCGGTGCCGGCCGGAGTGGCGCCCGCGATCCGCGCGAAGGGCCTGGACGCCCCGCAGCGGCCCGACCGGCTGCACTTCTCCGCGCCGACCGCCGAGGGCGGCGTCGTCGAGGGCGAGATGCCCGCGGCGGGCGCGGGCCCCGACGGTGCCGAGCCGGACACCGGCGGTGCGGACGGCGGTCCCGTCCGGTCCGAGGCCGACGGCATGACGCGGGCGGAGCGCCGCAAGAAGGCGCAGAAGGGCCGCCGCCGGAAGAAGTGACCGCGGCGCGCGGCTGAACGCGCGTGTGCACGGGGCCCGCTCGGCCGGAAAGGCCGGACGGGCCCGCGCGTGTACGGGGCGTGCAGGCGCGCGTACGGTCATCCGCGGCCGGCGGTGCGTACGCCGTCCAGCTCGACCGCGGAGCAGCGCCAGCGCAGGTCCGCGCACAGCTCCAGCCGGAACGCCATCGCCCGGGTGCGGCTGCCCGTCGTGATCCGGGCGAACGCCTCGACCACCCCGGACACGGGCTGCTGCCCGCCGACGGCGAGCACCGCCTGGGCGGAGCGGTTCGTTCCGCGCGGCCGCAGCGGCGTGTGCGCCGCGAGCCGGGTCAACTGGTCGAACGCCTCGCCCCGTACGTGCCCGAGCAGCGAGTGCACCGGCCGCCTGCCGCTCAGCACGAGCTGCAGCTGCTGGGCGAACCACTGGTGCGGCTGGTGTTCGCGGTCCCGCCGCGCGGCGGCGCGCAGCGCCGACTCCTCGGGACGCGCGCGCCGCGGCCCGGTGCCGGGCCGGCGCGGGTCCCGCCGCCCGGGCGGGCCCTTGCGCGGTGAGCCGGTGCGGCCGGGCGCGTGCCGCCGCCCGTGGCCCGCGGCGTCGTCCGTACGCCCTGTCTCGTATTCACATCTGGCGCTGCGGCCGAGAGCTCGGGTGTAGAACCGGGGGATGGTTTTTTGTTTATTAGTGGACACGTCTAGGTCTTATCCCATAGCCTTCTGCGTGAGCGTCAGATTTGTAGAAGGGACAGGTGTGGGGATTGGGAGGGGTTTGGGGGGGTGGTTGTGGTGGAGGGCGGTGATCATTTTGATGATGCCGGCGATGCCGGCGGCGGCTTGGGTGTGGCCGATGTTGGATTTGAGGGTGCCGAGGTGGAGGGGTTGGTTGGTGGGGCGTTGGGGGGCGTAGGTGTGGTGGAGGGCTTGGGCTTCGATGGGGTCGCCGAGGGTGGTGGCGGTGCCGTGGGCTTCGATGGCGTCGATGTCGTGGGGGGTGAGGTGGGCGTTGTGGAGTGCTTGTTGGATGGCGTGTTGTTGTGCGGGGCCGTTGGGTGCGGTGAGGCCGTTGCTGGCGCCGTCTTGGTTGATGGCGCTGCCGCGGAGGATGGCGTGGATGTGGTGGCCGTGGTGTTGGGCGTCGGTGAGGCGTTCGAGGAGGAGGATGGCGAGGCCGTCGGAGAAGCCGGTGCCGTCGGCGGTGGTGTCGAAGCTGCGGCAGCGTCCGTCGGGGGAGAGGGCGCGTTGGCGGGAGAATTCGATGAAGACGGTGGGGGTGGCCATGATGGTGACGCCGGCGGCGATGGCGAGGGTGGTTTCGCCGTTGCGGAGGGATTGGATGGCGAGGTGGGTGGCGACCAGGGAGGAGGAGCAGGCGGTGTCGATGGTCAAGGCGGGGCCCTGGAACCCGTACGTATACGCCACCCGGCCGGATGCGACCGCGCCCAGTGTGCCCAGGCCCCAGTACCCCTGGAGGCGGGTGCGGTCCGCGTGCGCCAGATACGCGTAGTCGGTTCCGGTCACCCCGGCGTAGACGCCGGTGTCGGTGCCGCGCCTGGACTCGGGGTCGATGCCCGCGTCCTCGAACGCCCGCCACACGCCCTCCAGCAGCAGCCGCTGCTGCGGATCCATCGCCAGCGCCTCACGTGGACTGATCCCGAAGAACTCGGCGTCGAAGTCCGCCACTCCGCGCAGGAATCCACCGCCCCGCGTGGCGGCCGTACCGGGATGGTCGGGGTCGGGGTGGTACAGCCCGTCGAGGTCCCAGCCCCGGTCGGTGGGGAAGGCGGAGATCGCGTCCCGGCCCTCGGCCAGCAACCGCCACAGCTCCTCGGGTGAGTCCGCCCCGCCCGGAAGCCGGCACGCCATCCCGACCACCGCGATCGGTTCCTCCTCACCGGCGTCGGCTGAGGCGGTGCCGGCGGACACCCGGGCCGCCGTGCGCTGCCGCGGTGCGTCGCCGGTGGCCAGCCCGAGCCTGGAGAGCAGGTACGCGGCCACCGCCTCCGGGGTGGGCTGGTCGAAGAGCATCGTCAACGGCAGCTCTGTGCCGTACAGCCGGCCCAGCTGCTGGGTCAGTTCGACCGCGGCCAGGGAGTTGTAGCCGTAGTCCAGATACGGCCGGGAGGGATCGATCTCGCCCGGCTCCTGGCCCAGCAGGGCCGCCGTCTCCGCCAGTACGACGTCCAGCACGACGCGGTGCCGGTCCCGTTCGGACGCCTGAGCCGCCTGCTCGGCTTCCGCGGTGGTCGGTCGCTCGCCCACGTTCCACTCTCCCTTTCGAGAACCGGCGCTATGCGGTGGCCGCCGAGAGCACGGCGTCCGTGGTGCGCCACACGGCTTCTGCCTCGGTCTTGAAGACCGGACCGGCCAGGGGGATCTGGAGTCCGAGGCCGTTGACGAAGGAGATCGCGTACATCGCCGGGCCGGTCGTGGCGACCAGCTGCCAGACGCCGCCGAGGTCCACCCCGTACGCCTGCTTCGTACGCTCCACGACGACGGCGTTGCGCTCGAGAAGAGCGCCGGTGATCGTCAGATAGTCCGGGCCGTCGCCGAGTCCCGCCCGCGCGTCCGCCAGCGACTCCCCGACGTCCACCGTGAGATGGGCGTTGTAGCCGGTCATGGCGGTCCGCACCGGCGAGCTGTCGCAGCGGTGCGCCAGGTCGAAGTGCCGCTTCCAGTGCGGCGGGACGGGCCGGCCCAGGAACTCGTCGTGCAGGATCTCCAGATAGCGCCGCAGCAGTCCGGGCGTGAAGGCATGTCCGAAGTCGGGGTCCGCGAACTCCGTCTCGTGCAGGAGCGGTTGCATGACCTCGCGTTCCATCGCGTCGAGCCCGACGGCGAACAGCCCGCGCCGGTCGTGGTGGCGTACGAGGATCGCGGTGATCTTCCGGTTTCTGGCGACCGCCTCGTCGAACCGCTCCAACGGGTCGTCCCCGTCGAGCGTCGAGGTGTCGGACAGCGCGATGACAGTGCGCTGTTCCTCCTCCGACAGCGGGGTGCCGCACGCCGAGGCGGCCCGTGCGGACGGGGTTTGAGCCGCGTCCGCCGGGGTCGCGTGGGCGGCTGTCACCGGGATGGTGGACATGGCCGTTGCCAGTGCCGTACCGGCGAGCAGGCCGCGCAGGGCGGGCCGTCGCCGCCCGCGTACGGGGTGCTGCTCGCTGGTCGTTGTCGTCGGCATTCTTGTATCTCCGTACGTTCGCGCTGTGCGGTGTCGCCGGGCGCGCCGCCGCTGTTCGGGGTCGGGGGTTCGGGACGAGGGCCGGCGCGGGGCCGGACGGGGGAGTGAGGCCCGGCCGGCCCGCTCAGAAGCGGAGTGCGGCAGCGGCGGCGAAGTCCCCCGCGTGGGCGAAGCCGGCGGCGACCACCAGGTCGCCGGGCTTGATCCGGCCGTCCGTCAGCGCCTCGTGCAGCGTCACTGGTGCGGCGGCGCCGTAGAGGTTGCCGTAGCGGTCATAGGTGTCCGGATGGCGCTCGGGCGCGATGCCGAGGGCCGTGCGCCAGTTGCGCAGGAAGATCCGGTTCGGCTGGTTGGTGATGAGCACGTCGATGTCCTCGACGGCGAAGCCGGATTCCGCAGCGAGTTCGCGTACCACCTCGGGCACGACGCGGTTGCCGAAGTCGAGGGTCTCCTTCGTCTTCACCGGGTCGAACCGCACGTCCAGGACGCTCGATCCGTTCTCCCAGTAGTGCCGGCCGTCCTCGGTCGCCATGCCGACGTCACGTGCCGTGCTCGGGGTGTTGCGGGTGCGTACGCCGAGCAGCCGGGAGGGCGCGTCGGCCGTGACGTACGCGACGCCGCAGCCGTCGCCCGCCACCACGCTGTGGGGCTTGAAGCGGTTCTCCGGCTGGGCGAAGATCTGCCCCGCCGTGTTCTGCACGTTCGCGATCAGCGCGCCCCGTGCGCCGTGCGCCGCCATCAGGCCCGAGGCGAGCTTCAGCATGTACGGGAAGGACGCGCACCCGCCGTTGTGCAGGTCGATGACGGTCTCGGGCGTGATGCCCAGCCGGTCGGCCGTGTCGGCGCCGCACCCCGTGAACAGGTCGTCCGGCAGCAGTACGTTGGTCAGGAGCAGATCCACCTCGGCCGCCGGGTCCACGCCGAGCCGCTCGAACATGGGGAGCGCGGCACGCTCGATCAGTTCCGCGGCCCGGTCCCCGGGCTTCACGTGGTGACGCCACTGCGCGGGGCGCACCAGCGGGCCGTTGTCCATGGGGGACAGTTCGAGACCGGCCGCCAGATAGGTCTCCAGACCGATCGGCTCGTGCGGGAAGTGGCTGCCGGTGCCCGCGATTCCGACGGCAGAGGGCCAGCCAGTCATTGTTTCCGGTCCTTCCTGTGGTGACCTCGGGTGGAGCGGTGTGCGGGCGCGCGCCGGGCGCGTCCCGTGTCTCATGCCAAGGCCACTCGGGCCACCGGCTCCAACTGCTCGTCCTGGAGCAGCGACCGGCAGCGGAACCGCTGGATCTTTCCGCTCGGCGTCTTCGGCAGCGTGCCGCGCGGCAGGAACAGGCACTCGGCGAGGGCGACGCCCGCCCGGTCCATGACGGCCGAGGCCGCCGCCTCGGCGAGGGTGCGGAAGTCCCGGGGCTTGCCCATGGCCTCGGCCAGCAGCACCAGTTGCACCCCGGCGGAGCTCTCGGTGTCGACCACGGCGGCGCAGCCCTTGCGGATGTGCGTCAGGGAGTCGACGGTCGCCTCGATCTCCGAGGCGTACACCTTCCGGCCGGCCACCGACAGCATGTCGTCCAGCCGGCCGGTCACATACAGCTCGCCGTCGTGTACGAAGCCCAGATCGCCGGTCCGCAGCCAGCCGTCCCGGAAGCGTTCGGCCGTACGCTCCGGGTCGCGGTGGTAGCCGGAGGCCAGGCTCGGGGAGGCGACCTCGATCTGCGCGACCTGCCCGCTGTCGCCCGCCCGTACCGAAACCCCCGGCAGGGCGACCCCGTTGGAGACCAGCCGGGTGGCCCTCGGGTCGTCGGACGCCACCTCGACGACCTTGCCGTCCTCGAAGGCGAGCCGGTCGAACGCCGCCTGGCGGGGCGCCTGCCGCCACGGTTTGCCGGTGACGGCGAGGGCGGCCTCCGCCATCCCGTACGCGGGCTGGAACGCCGTGTCGGACAGCCCGAAGGGCCGGAACTTCTCCGTGGCCGCGCGGAGGGTGTCCCCGTCGACGCGTTCCGCGCCGATCACGGCGGCGCGCAGCCGCAGCTCCCGCGGCAGCGAGCCGTTGCCCTGCGCGCGGGCCGCCAGATGCACGGCGGTGCTGGTGCCCGCCGTCATCGTCGCCTCGTACTCCGACATGTCCCGGAACCAGGTGCGCGGCGCCATGCCGAACCGCTCGGGCGTCGAGAGGACGAGGTCGAAGTCGTAGACCCACGAGTACAGCAGGCAGCCGAACATGCCCATGTCGTGCGAGAGGGGAAGCCAGGAGACGACCGTGTCCGCGCCGGGGCGCCCGCCGGTCAGCTCCAGGATGATCTCCATCTGCCGCTCGATGGCCCCGGTGGTCAGCTCGCACCCTTTGGGCGTGCTGGTGCTGCCCGAGGAGTACTGGATGAACGCCGGCTCGTCACGCCCCGGCGGGGAGGGCTCCAGCGAGCCGCCGCCGCGCAGCGAAGCCCAGCCGCGTACGGGCACCTGCGCGGCCAGTTCCCGCGGGACGAGGGTGACCAGCTCGTCGTCGACCAGCAGCAGGACCGGTTCCAGGCGGGCCGACAGCGCGACGAGCTGCTCGCCGTACGCCTCCGCGCTCTGGCCGCGGGTGGGCAGCGGCAGCGACGCCGCCGTCCCGCCCGCCAGCCAGACCGCGAGCAGCCCCCGTACGGTGTCGGGGGTGTTGGTGAGCACACAGGCCACCGGCGTGCCGGGCCGTACGCCGGCCTCCCGCAGCCGGGCGGCCATGCCGTGGGCGTCGCGTGCCACCTCGCGCCAGGGCAGATGCTCGAACTCGTCGCCGGACCAGGCGTGCAGCACCCCTCGCGCGGCGCCGTTGGTGAGGGTGTCGAAGAACTCCATGGATCCCCTTGTGTCATCGCCCGGCTTCCCCGTTGCCGCGTCCGCCGGATGCGCGGCTATTCCACGTCCACCAGCGAGGTGCCGGAATCGCGGGAGCGGTCCGCCATCGGGGCCAGCCGCTGCTGGCCCTCGAGCAGTTCGCGGCGGTCGAGCGAAGCGCCGTCCACGCGGCTGACGTTGGCCTCCCGCAGGGTGAGCCGCTCGCTGTCGATCCGGATGACCTTCCAGGCCAGGCGGGTCTTCTCCAGGGACCAGATCAGGATCGCGCTGAGGTCGACCTCGTACCACTTCATGCCGTGCCGCGCGGAACGGGGGAAGGCGTGGTGGTTGTTGTGCCAGGCCTCCCCGAAGGACGGCAGCGACAGCCAGGCGACGTTGCGTGACTCGTCCGTGGTCTCGAAGCGGCGGCGACCGAAGTAGTGGCCGACCGAGTTCACGGCGTACGTCATGTGGTTGATCAGGAAGATCCGTACGAGCCCGCCCCAGACCACGCCGGTGAGCGCGGCGTACAGCGAACCGCCGGTGATCGCCCAGGCCAGGACGCCCGGGAGCAGGATCCCGGCGGCCACCACGAGCACCAGGTGCTCGCTGAGCCAGCGCAGCGGCTTCTCCCGTACGAGATCGGGGCAGTAGCGCATGGGCTCGGAGGTGAGCTTGACGTCGAACAGCCAGCCCAGGTGGGAGTGCCACAGGCCGGACATGGTGCCCTTGAAGCCGGGCGGGAAGTCCAGGTGGGGGCTGTGGGGGTCGCCTGTCTTGTCGGCCACCCGGTGGTGTTTGCGGTGGTGCGCGGCCCAGATGAGCGGCGGACCCTGCCCCGCCATGGCACCGGCGGTCGCCAGGGCGACGCGGATAGGCCGGTACGTCTCGAAGGAACGGTGCGTGAGCATCCGGTGGTAGCCGGCCGAGATGCCGAAGCCGGAGATCACGTACATGATCACCAGAACGACTACGTCGGACCAGTAGAAGACCCTGTTCCACAACAGGGCCATCGCGCCGAAGACCGCGAGGAGCGGGATCACCGACGCTCCGAGCATGAACCAGCGGTGTTCTCGGCCGTCCATGGGTCATCTCCCAGAAGTTGGCGACTGCTTGGAGTCGTGCCGCTGCTTGGAGTCGGGCCGCCCACGGGAGCCGGTGGGCGCGGCGCGGACGGGAGCGGAATGCAGGTGAATGAGGTGGCGGGGCAGTCCCGTGACGGCGGGAGCCGGGCGCTCGCCGGCCGTCCGGTCAGCATTGCGAGGTCAAGCTAAACACCTCGCCCGCCTCCCGTCAGCAGGAAACAGACCGGACGGAATTGCCCTTTGGGGCAATGCCCCAAAGGGCAATGCCCTTAAGGGCAATGGCCGCCGCGAGTCGGGTCGCTTAGCGTGAAAGCCCTCCGTACGCCGTCGGCTGCCGGAATACCTGGAATTCCCTTGTCCGCGCATTATGCGCACTGCTCACCGACGACCAGCATGCCGGCCTGTGCGAACAGCTGACGCGTGTATCGCCCCGGCACCGGACACGTTCTCCTGGAAGGCATCCGTTGATTACCGCTGAAGACATCTGCGAACGCATCGCGAACAAGCTCGGCAGCAAGGCGTCGGCGGTGACGCTCGACGCCGATACCACCTTCGAGTCGGTGGGCCTTTCCAGCCTGCAGATAGCCGACATCGTGTACGGCATCGAGGACGACTTCGACATCAGGTTCGACGAGAGCCAGGCGGCCGCCGTAAAGACGGTCGGCGACCTTGTGAAGCTCGCCGAACAGGCCGCGGCGGACGACTCCGCCGCGTGACCACCCTCGAATACCCGGGAGCCACGGCCGCCTCGATCCGGCACCACTACGACGTATCGAACGACTTCTACGCCCTGTGGCTGGACCAGGACCTCACCTACACCTGCGCGCTCTGGGACGAGCAGGGCGAATCCCTGGAGACCGCGCAGCAGCGGAAACTCGACTACCTCATCGGCCAGGCGAGAGGCGCGGGCGCCCGCCGGGTCCTCGACGTCGGCTGCGGATGGGGCAGCCTGCTGGCCCGCCTCGTCGGGCGGCACGGAGTCGAGCAGGCGGTGGGACTCACCCTCAGCGACAGCCAGGCGGAGCTGCTGCGGGCACGGCAGCTGCCCCGCACCGAAGTGCGGGTGGAGAGCTGGTCGGACCACGAGCCGGGGGAGCCGTACGACGCGGTCATCTCCATCGGCGCCTTCGAGCACTTCGCACGGACCGGCCTCACCCGGCAGGAACGGGTCGCGGCCTACCGCGAGTTCTTCGCACGCTGCCGCCGCTGGCTCCCCAGGGGCGGCAGGCTCGCGCTGCAGACCAACGTCAAGGGCAACAACGTACGGATGGACCGGCAGACCGTGAGCGATCTGCTGTTCATCATCGAGACCATTTTCCCGGAGTCGGAGATTCCCGCGCTCTCGGAGGTCGTCGAGGCCAGCGAGAAACACTTCGACGTCGTGGCACTCCGCAACGACCCGGACCACTACAGCCGTACGTGCGCGGAATGGCTGCGCCGGCTGCGGAACCGCCGGAATGCCGCCGTCCAGTGCGCGGGAGAGCGAGTCGTCGCCGACTACGAACGCTATCTGGGGGCGACCGTCGGTCATTTCGACAACCGCCATCTGGGACTGTCGCGCATCACCTTCGAAGCCACCTGACCCCGGTTCGTCAACGGCACCAACGGCCCGCCGAGGAGCGCTCATTGGACGCGTACAAGCACGTCGTCTACTGGCACGACACCGAGCCGGTGACCCCGCGGCCCCCGCTGCGAGGGAACGCTGACTACGACGTGTGCGTGGTCGGCGGCGGATTCACCGGGCTGTGGACCGCGTACTTCCTCAAGGAGGCCGAGCCGGCCCTCGACATCTGCGTCCTCGACGCCCGCCACTCCGGATACGGGGCGTCCGGCCGCGCCGACGGCTTCGTCACGCCGACCGTGGGGAAGGACATCCAGGCGCTGGTCGACCAGTTCGGCCCGGAGCGCGCGCTGGAGGCGTCGCGGGCGGTGGGCCGCTCCATCCTCGAGATCGGCAGGTTCACCCGGCGCAACCGTGTCGACGCGGAGTACGAGGCCAACGACTACCTCATGGTCGCCACCAGCCCGGCGCAGCTCAGGCGGCTGGAGGGGGACCGCGCCCTCGCCGAGCGGATGGGCGCCGCCCAGGCCGCCGTCATGTCGGCGGACGCCACGCGCGCGCTGGTGGACTCGCCCGCTGTGCTGGGCGGCATGCGTACGGGCGGCGCGCTGGTCAACCCGTTCAGGCTGAGCCGCGGCATCGCCCGGGTGGCCGAGGAGAAGGGCGTCACCCTCTACGACGACTCGCCGTGCCTGCGCGTGGAACCGGGCGTACGCCCCACGGTGGTCACCGCCGGGGGACGGGTGAAGGCCGACAAGGTCGTCCTCGCCACCAACGTCCACATGGACGCCTTCCCGCCGTTCCGCCGCAAGGTGGTGCCGGTCTGGACGTACGCCATGGTCAGCGAGCCGCTCACTGACGCGCAGCTCGCGCGGGCCGGCTGGGAGGGCAGGGAGGGACTGGTCGAGGCGAAGTCCCTGCTGACCTGCGCCAGGCTCACCCGCGACAACCGGGTCCTGTTCGCGGGCGGCCCGGTGCCCTACTACTTCGGCCGGGACAAGCGGCAGCGGAACATGAACCGGCCAGGCGTCTACCGCGAGATCCGCAAGGAGTTCCTGCGCTTCTTCCCCATGTGGAGAGACGTGCGCTTCTCCTACGCGTACGGGGGAGTGGCCGACGTGGTGCGCGACTTCGCCCCGCACTTCGGCACCCTCGCCGGCGGCTCCGTGCTCTACGGGTACGGCTACTGCGGCAACGGCATCGCGGCCACCCACACCGGGGGCAAGGTGCTGCGCGATCTGGCGCTCGGCAAGGAGACCGACTACTCGCGGCTGCTCTTCGTCGACGGCCCGCAGCGCAAGCCGCCCGCCTCGTTCCCGCCCGAACCGGCGCTGTTCGCGGGTGTCCGCGCCGCCGCACGGCTGATGGACTGGAAGGACGCACGGGCATGAGCCGCCCCCGTACAGTGCTGCTGACCGGAGCGTCCGGAGTCGTCGGCCGCGCCATCCTGCGCGAGGAGCACGCCGGCCGCCTGCGGATCATCCCGGCCGCCCGCAGCGCGCCGGTGCCCGAGGCGACCGAACCGGTGCTGCACTGCGACGTGTCCCGGGAACGCTTTGGCCTCGACCGGGAGGACTACCGTGCCCTGGCGGCCGACGTCGACGTCGTGATCCACTCCGCCGGGCTGACCGAATGGGGCCTGCCGGCCGAGCGCTACCGACCCGTCAACATCGACGGCACCCGGCACGTGATCGACTTCGCCGAACAGGCGGGCGCCACCGTCCACTTCGTGAGCACCGAGTTCGTGGCCGCCCTCCTGCCGGACGCGGCCGGGACGCTGAGCGACGGGAACATCTGCCGCAACTACATCGAGTCGAAGCGGCGGGCCGAGGTACTGCTGGAGGAGAGCGGCCTGCCGCACCTCGTCTTCCGGCCCACCAACCTCATCGGGCACGCCACGACCGGGTGGACGTCGCGGGGCCAGATCGTCCAGCAGATGTCCGACTGGCTGCGGCGCGGCCGTGCCCCCTTCGTACCCGTCTACCCGGGCATCCGGATGGACTTCGTGGCCCAGGACCTGCTGGCCAGGGCCATCGTGCGGGCCATCGAACTCGACGACGACCAGGGCACGTTCTACGTCTCCTACGGACCCGAGGCGATGGACGTGGAGGCGTGCCTCCGCACGCTGGCCAAGCACGCGGCCGGCCTGGGCCGCACCTTCACCGCGCCACCGCTCAGGGACGCCCGCGCACTCGACCCGGCGGAGATCACCGGCCGCGACCCCATGACCCGTATGTATCTGGCCGTGCTCCGGGACGTCGGCGAGGTCACCTGGTGCAGCGGCGGCGTTCTGCCCACCTCCCTGCCCGAACTGCGGGAACGCTACGGGCTCACCGCGATCGACGACACGGCCGCCTACGCGGCCAGCCTCGCCTACGCCGCCGAGCACCTCGGCTGAACCCACGGAAGGACACTGGTGGTGAACGGAGTCTGGAAACCCCCGGAACTCGGCGGGAAGGTGGCAGTGGTCACCGGTGCCAGCAGAGGAGTCGGTCGGGGCATCGCGCTCGCACTCGGCGAGGCCGGCGCGACCGTCTACGTCACCGGCCGCAGCACCCGGGACGGCCGGCGCACCGAGGACCTGCCCGGCACCGTGGAGGACACCGCAGAGGAGGTCACACGCCTGGGCGGCAAGGGCGTCGCGCTGCCATGCGACCACGGCGACCCCGAGCAGAACGAAGGGCTGGCCCGGCAGATCGAGGCCGCCGAGGGACATCTCGACCTGCTGGTCAACAACGCCTGGGGAGGGTACGAACGCTCCCACGAGGTCCCGTTCGACGCCCCCTTCTGGAAACAGCCGATGTGGCGCTACGACCTCTTCGAGACGTCTCTGCGCGCGCAGTACGACGTGACGCGGCGGCTCGTACCGCTGATGCTGCCGCAGCGCAGCGGGCTGATCGTCGGCATCAGCTTCTCCGACGGCGACATCTACCTCGGCCAGGTCGCCTACGACGTCTTCAAGACGGCGGTCGACCGCATGTGCCGCGGCTTCGCCGCCGACCTGCGCAAGCGGGACATCGCGGCGGTCTCGCTGCACCCCGGCTTCGTCCGCACGGAGCGGGTGGACGCCGCCTGGGAGGCGCTGGGCAGCGGCCCCGCCGCCGTGGCGCACTCACCCGAGTACGTGGGACGGGCGGTGGCTGCGCTGCTCGCCACCCCCGACATCATGGAGCGGAGCGGCCAGGTGCTGGCAACGGGCGACCTGGCCGCCGAGTTCGACTTCGACGACGTGGACGGACGGCGCCCGCCGGTCTTCCGCCTGGAGGGGCGGATGAGCCTGGCCACCCGGATGGACAGGCTGAACAGGGTGGTCAAGGGTGCCCATCAGCAGCGCTGACCCGGCCGCCGCCATCCCGCCGTACGGCCACCGCGGCCTGGTAGCCCTCGGGCGCGGGCACGTCCCGCAGCACCCAGCCGGAGGGGCCCGGTGCCGCGGCGGTCGGGGCGAACCGTTCGCCGAGACCCACGTGGTGGGTCCCGAGGCCGCCGGCCAGGCCGGTGCCGATGCCCTTCAGATACGCCTCCTTCCGTACGAGGCAGCTGCACGTCGCCGAGGGGCGTACGGCTGCCGGCAGGGCGGCCAGGGCGCGTTGCTCCTCCGGGTGAAGTCGCCGCGCGGTCCGCTCGAGGCCGTCGCGTACCAGCGCCTCGGACTCGATGTCCGCGCCCACGGGGGAGCCGGACAGGGCGCAGAGCGCCGTGTCCGCGGCGTGCGACAGCGAGAAGTGCACGTCGGGCCGGCCGGCCACGGCGGGCCGTCCGTGCGGACGGCCGCACCCGGGAGCCCCGCACCGTTGCCGTACGAACACGACCTCGCGCGGATCGGTACCCAGGTGCGCGCCGAGGAACAGCCGCAGTCCCACATGTGCGGTGACGAAGCGCTCGCGCTCGAGCGGGAACCGGAAGGCGGCGGCCCGCCGCCGCTCCTCCTCGTCCAGCACGTCCGCCGCCTCGGTCGCGGCGGCGGTGTGCTCCGGCAGCCACAGCAGCCGTACGGCCACGTCGCCGGCGGGGGGCGCGCGCTCCGGCTCGCTCCGCGGAGCGGCGCCGGACGTCACGGCTACCAGGTGTCGCTGTCGGGGCGGTCCGGCCTCAGCTCGTCTTTCCACTCCATGGAGAGCAGCACGGCCTCGACTCGGGACCTGAGGCCGAGTTTCCTGGTGATGTTCGTCAGATGCGCCTTCACGGTCCGTTCCGCTATCCCCAGCCGCCTGCTGAGTACGCGATTGCTTTCGCCGGCCGCCAATACCCGGAGCACCTCGCGTTCCCGGGCGGTCAACACCTGGAGTGCGGATCTTTTCGACAGAGTACTGACACGATCCCCCGCGCTTTCCGTTGGACGCAGTGTGTCGGCACGGCCCGGCTGGTCATTTCCGGTCATCACGTACTCCAACTTCCCCGATATTTACCTTGTTGCAGGAGGAAGACCGATCGGGACACAGCCCACAATCGACTCCGGCCACACGCCGGAGGGACGAGGATGGCACTCAGTGTGCCGGGGGCGGCTGCCGAGGAATCTCTCCCTGGTCATCCTCGCACTACCGTACTCAGTCCGCAACACCCCGTATGCAAGCCGGATATGACGCCGTGTCAAACTAGTTGAGTGGTGAATCATATGGCAGTTCCAGGTCCTTCACGCGATACGGCGGGTTTTTGCGGGTCCCGGCTCGCGGCGGTGGCCGCCAGTCGCCCGGAACGGGTGGTCGACAACCAGGATTTGGGGAATTCATTACATGTCTCCCCGGACTGGATCGAGCGCCGTGTGGGCATACGGGAACGGCGTTATGCGGGACCCGGTGAGTCGATCCCGAGAATGGCTGCGGATGCCGCTTCCAAGGCATTGTCCACGGCCGGCCTGGTACCCTCCGATGTCGATTTACTCGTTCTTGGGACGTGTTCCATGCCGTCTCCGATGCCGGGCGGCGGAGTGATGACGGCGGCGGAATTGGGAATTCCGAATGTGGGGGCTTTCGACGTCAACGCGGCCTGCGCCGGCTTCTGTTACGGCCTGGGGATCGCCGACGGCATGGTGCGGTCCGGCACGAGCCGCTGTGCGCTCGTGATCGGCGCGGAGCGCATGACGGACTGGGTCGACCCCGAGGACACGGACACCGCCCCGATCTTCGCGGACGGCGCCGGCGCCGCGGTCGTACTGCCGGCCGAGCGGCCCGGGGTCCACCCGGTGGTGTGGGGCGGGGACGGCGACCGCTCCTCGCTCGTGGCCATTCCTGACCGTTGGAGCCACATGAAAATGCAGGGGCAGCCCGTCTACCGGTGGGCCACCACGGAGCTGATCGCTGTCGGCGAGGAGGCATGCCGCCGTGCAGGGCTGGCCCCGTCGGAGCTGAAGGGACTGGTCACGCACCAGGCGAACCTGCGGATGATCGACCGCATGGCCGAGGGCCTCGGCGCGGTGAACGCGGCGGTGGCGCGGGACGTGGTCCACAGCGGCAACACCTCCGCCGCCTCCGTTCCCCTGGCCCTGAGCCGGCTGATCGACCTGGGCGAGGTGCGCTCGGGCGACCCGGTCCTGCTGCTCGGCTTCGGCGCGGGACTCAGCTACGCGGCCCAGGTGGTGGACTGCCCGTGAGCGGTACGCACCGCCGGCGCGGCGGATAGGTCCCGGCGCGCGGCTGTGCGACAGGGGATTCTCCCGCTTGTCCATGGCTTCCTTCCCCCGCGGTGAACCGTCGGCTGCCGGACCCTGGGGATTGAAGGGGGCGGGCATACAAAGCGGATACATTCCGGCGGAGGCGCCCCGCGCCGTTCGGCGCGGCAACCGGCCTGCCGTGTCAGCCCGGGCAGGCGAGCAGTTCGGGTGTGCGGGCGCGGACGATCCCGATCTCGTAGGCGAAGATCACGGCGTGTACCCGGTTCCGCAGTTCGAGCTTGTTGAACATGTGCTGCACATGGGACTTCACCGTGCTCTCGCTGACGGAGAGTTCGACGGAGATCTCGGCGTTGGTCATCCCCTGCGCAATGAGCCGCAGCACGTCGGCCTCCCGGCGGGTGAGGTGGTCGAGGTGGCCGTGGTCCGGTTCCGCGGTCGTCGGCACGTGGTCGGGCTGCCGGGCGCCCGCGGGGGTGATGAGGCTGTAGCCGGCCGCGATCATGCGTACCGCGGCGCAGACCATCTCCGAACTCGAGTGGTTGAGCAGGATGCCGTCGACGCCGGCTCCGGGAAGCCGGCGGACCCGCTGGTCGACGCTGTCCACCAGGACCAGCGTGGCCTTCGCCCCGCACTCGGCGACCATGCGCCGTATGGCGGTGACGTCTATGGCGTCGCTCGGTGTGTCCAGCATGGCGACGTCGGAGGACCGGCCCGCGGGCAGCTGGCTCGCCTGCCGGATGCTCTTCGCCTCGCCGACGACCTGGAGGTCGGAGGAGCTTTCCAGCATCGCCCGGTATCCGGCTCTCACGACGCTGCGCTCGCTCACCACTAGGACGCTTATCGGTTTCCCTCGCTGCATCATGTCCTCACGAATGACGTCTGGCTCAGCAACAAGAACTTCGAGGCGCGGCGAACTTACGGGGACACCCGTGGCGGCGGTGCGCCGCAGCGGCACTCGGCTGTCGCGGCGTCATGGTTGTTCTGTCTTCGGCTCAGCACGGACGTCACGAGCTGAGTGAGCTTCACATGGCTCCGTGGCATGGCCTTCACAGTACGGAATGGGGCCCACACTGGTGGTATAGAGCCGGTATAGGAACTGCCCGGTGCACGTCACCGCCGCCGATGCCGTGCGAGCAGTCCGCGGGCCGAGCCCTGGAGCATATGCCAGCGGCGTCGCCAAGAGGACTATACGGCTTGAGTGTTGGCCGGACGGAGATACCGTACGGCGCCCGCGCCGCGGCGGCCGGACGCGGACATGGCGTCGCGCCCGGGTCGGGGGTCCCGGGCGCGACGCTCCTGAACCGCTACGGGGGGTTCGGTTCAGGAGATCAGGGGGCTCAACTCCGTTCGGACGGCCCTTGCTTGGCGGTGCGGACGCCCCGGTCCGGGTCCCCGGCCGCCGGCTCCGGGACGGCGCGCCCGTGCCCGGCCGTGGCCGCCGGTTCGGTGCGCTTCGGCACCAGTACGACCGCGAGGAAGGCGGTGAACGCGGCGGTGGCGAGAACGCCGTACGCGGCCGTGGTGTAGCCGTCGACGAAGGCGGACCGGGCCGCCGACACCAGCGGGCCCGCCGCGGCGTCCGGCAGCTGCGCCGCGACTCCCGTCGCGCCGCCGAGCGAGTCCTCGGCCGCCTCGCGCGCCGCGGGCGGCAGCTGGGCCGTGATCCGCTCCGGCAGGCCGTCGGCGTACACGGAGTTGAGCACGCTGCCGTAGACGGCGATGCCGAGCGCCGCGCCGACTTCGATCGCCGCGTCGAAGGTGCCGCCCACCACGCCGCCGCGTTCGGCCGGTGCGTTGGCCATCACCGAGTCCGTCATGGCGGGGATGGCCACGCCGGCGCCGAGGCCGAAGAGGACGCCGGCGACCATCACGCTCGTGTCGTCACTGGAAAGGTCCACGGTGCTCAGCACGTACGCGCCGCCGGCGGCGAGCGCCGCACCGAGGGTGATCGGCCAGCGCGGCCCGGTCCGGTGGTAGAGCTGCTCGCCGACCGGCACCCCCACGATGAGCGCGACGCCGGCGGGCAGCAGCCGCAGACCGGTCTCCAGCGCGTCGTAGCCCATGAACTGCAGGGCGTACAGCGCCACCAGGTAGATCATCCCGATGACGATCGTGAAGATCAGGGCCGCGAAGGCCGCCCCGGCGGCGAAGAACTTGTTGGTGAACCAGTCGAGATCGACCATCGGATTGCTCACCCGGCGTTCCACGATGATGAACGCCACCAGCGAGACCAGGAACAGCGCCCAGGCGCCCATGACCTCCATCGAGAGCCAGCCCTTGACCGGGCCCTCGATGACGCCGTACACGAGCCCGCCCAGCATGAGGCAGGACAGCAGCGCTCCCCACGGGTCGAGTGGGCCGGCATTGCGGTCCCGGGAGGCGGGGAGCAGCGGCACGGTGGCCAGCAGGAGCACCAGGGCGATTGGCACGTTGAGGTAGAACGACGCCTCCCAGCCGTACGGTTCGACCAGGGCGCCGCTCAGCAGCGGCCCGCCGGCGAGGCCCAGGCCCGCGGAGGCTCCCCACAGGGACAGGGCGCGCTTGCGCTCGCCCTCCTCCACGAACGTGGCCCGTACGAGGCCGAGTGTGGCGGGCATGATCAGGGCGCCGGAGACGCCCAGGCCCACCCGTACCGCGATCATCGTGCTCGGCTCGTCGCTGAGCCCTCCGGCCACGCTGAACACGGCGAAGCCGCCCAGGCCCCACATGAGGGCGGCGCGGCGGCCGAACTTGTCGCCCACGGCGCCCATCGCGAACAGCAGTGCCGCGACCGTGAGCGGATAGGCGTCCAGCATCCACTGGAGTTCGTTCGAGGTCGCGTTCATGTCCTGGACGACGTCGCGCAGCGCAACGGTCAGCGCGAGGTTCGCCGTGACCACCAGGAACAGACTGAGGGCCAGCACGCTCAGACCGGCCCAGCGTCGGGGGTGGGCCGTGACCGGCTGTGTGGGTGGAGATGGCATCCGGGCGCTCCCTCGGCAAGCAACTAGTACGGTACGGTACCGTATCATTGCCGCCGGGCTCAAGTAAACTGCCTGTTATGACGACCGCACCGCTGCGGGGCGGACAGGCCCGCGAAGACCAGCTGCTGAGCGCGACCCTCGAGGTGCTGCGGGAGGTGGGGTACAACCATCTGACCGTCGACCTTGTCGTGGCCCGGGCCCGGGCGAGCAAGGCGACGGTCTACCGTCGCTGGCCGTCGAAGTCGGAACTGATCGTCGCGGCGTTCGAGAACGCGACCCGTGACCTGCCCGCTGAACGTGACACCGGTTCGCTGCGCGGCGACCTGCTCGCCGCGCTCGGCGACGTGCTCGACGAGATGGACCGGTTCGGCGACGTGATCGCGGACCTGCTGGGCGAGCTGGGCCGCAGCCCCGAGCTGGCCGGCACCATCCGGGACGGCTACATCGCCTCGCGCCGCCAGACCATGATGAACGCCTTCTCGCGGGCGCAGGAGCGGGGCGAGATCCCGCCCGAAGTCGATGTGGAGACCCTGTGGGACCTGGTGCCGGCCGTGATCTTCTTCCGCTCGCTCAACATGGGCTCACGCGTCGACGCCGAGGAGGTCCGCGGCCTCGTGGACAACATCGTGCTCCCGCTCGCCTTCCGTTCCCCGCCGGAGTGACGGCGCGTGTCCGCCCCTGCCCGGGCCGGCCGGGGCAGGGGCGGACACGCCTACGGGGGGCGGGGTGTACGGGGTGGGTACGGGACGGCTGACGCCCTGTCAGCCGTGCTGCTCGGCCAGGGACTCGGCGAGGTAGCGGCCCCAGAACTCGGCCGAGATCTCGAAGAAGCGCCGGGTCTCCAGATCGAGCCGCAGCTCCTGGCGAAACTTCGCGAGCGTACGCATCGCGCCGAGGGAGTCGTAACCGAAGTCCAGCAGATTGAAATCCCCAGTGAACTCGGAGCGGGGCACGTCGAGTTGCTCGGCCAGCGTCTGCCAGACGTACTCGTCGAGCGCCTGCTCACGCTCGCCGGCGGGCAGCCCCAGCGCCCACGTCAGCACCTCGTCATCGGCTGCCGCCCCCTGCTGCCCCGCCTGCTCCGGCGCCTCGTCCGCGCCGAGGCCGGTCAGCACGGGCCGTACGCGCCGGGACTCCAGCAGCGGCTTGACCACAGCCCAGTCGACCTCCGCGACCACGCGCTGCCCCTCGCCCGCCGCGAGCACGGCGCCCAGGCGGGCGAGCGCGGTCTCGTGGTCGAGGGCGCGGAAGCCGGTGGCGGCCACCCGTTCCGGCCTGCCGCGCCCGCCCAGCCCGCTGACCATGTCCCAGCGGCCCCAGTTGAGCGTGGCCGCCGGCAGCGAGCGGGCACGGCGGTACGCGGCGAGCGCGTCGAGGAACTGGTTCGCGGCCGTGTACGCGCCCAGGTGCGCGGCGCCCCACACCGAGGCCACCGAGGACATCAGGGCGAAGAAGTCCAGCGGCAGGTCCGCCACCAGCTCGTGCAGCAGCCACGCGCCGTCCGTCTTGGGCCGCAGTACCGCGCGGAACAGCTCCGGCTCGGACTCGGCCAGGTCCTGGCCGCCGGAGAGCCCGGCCGCGTGCACGACACCGGCCAGCGGCCGGGCGCCGCCGCGCAGTTCGTCCAGGAGGCCGCGCATCGCCGCCTCGTCGCACACGTCCGCCGCGGCGACCCGTACGGTGGCCCCCCGCTCCTCCAGCGCCCGTACGGCCGCCGCGCGTTCGGCGGTGTCCGGGGGAAGCGTGCCGTCGTCCCGGCCGGACAGGTCCGGGAGGCCGGTGCGGCCGGTGAGGACGAGGTGTGCCGCTCCCTGGTCGACGAGCCAGTTCGCGACGAGCAGCCCGACACCGCCGAGCCCGCCGGTGATCAGATAGACGGCGTCCGCGCGTATCACGGGGGCCGGCGCGGCGGCGGGGGGTGCGCACCGCGTCAGCCGGGGGACCAGCACGGCTCCGCCGCGTACGGCGACCTGGTCGTCGTCCGGTGCGGCGTCGCGGAGCAGCAGGGTCGCCAGCGTGTCGGCGTCCGGATCGGTGTCCGGGTCCAGATCGATGCTGCCGCTCCACAGCTCGGGGTGTTCCAGCGCGATGGTCTTCCCCAGGCCGAGCAGCGGCGCGGCCGCGACCCGCAGCCCGCCGTGCTCCTCACCCGTCGCCTGGGCGCCCCGGGTCACCACCCACAACCGGGGGCCGCCGGCACCCCCGTCGGGGCCGAGCGAACGCACGATCCGCGCGAGCACCTCCGGGCCGAGGCCGCGCGCTCGTACGACGTCTGCGGTGCGGGCCGTGTCGCCGTCCGGTACGTCGAGGCTCCACAGGTGAACGATCCGGTCCAGCGGTCCGGCCTGCCGGATGAACTCGGCGACGGTACCGAGCCCGTTCGTCTCCGGCTGGTCCGCTTCCGGCGGGGCCCCGGGCCCGGGGACGTCCTCGGCGGCGTAGCACAGCAGGCACTCGTCACCGGCCTCCTCCAGCCGCTGGGCGAGGCGTTCGGCGAAGCCGGCGGAGTCGGCGAGGAGGAGCGTTCGGCCGGGGCGCGCGGGGTCGGGCGGGCGCGGCGGGCGCCGCGGCCACCGGGGAGGCCGGCGCGCACCGTTCCGGGGCGTCGGCCCCGGCTGTCACCGTGATCACGAGCTTCTTCGCCAGGGCCCCACGGTAGTCCGGCCCGTCCTGCCCCACGGCGCGGCCCGGCACCGGGGCCGCGCACGCGCGAGGGCCGCGCCCCTCAGGTGTCCAACCCGGGAGGAGCGCGGCCCTCGTCCGCCTGCTGTCTGTCGGCATCATCTACGGCTCCCTCGCCTGCCTCCCCCTCGCCCGCCGTCGCGCACGCGGCGGTGCCGCGTACGGAGCCGGACGGCCGGCTGTCGTTGCTGACCCGCACCCTCCTCATCGTCGCTCCGGCCGTGCTGGCGGCCGCCGCGCTGCGCCCCCGCTCCCGCGGCGGCGCGCACGCCGCGTCGTCCGCCGACCGGTCCACCCGCTAGGGCACTTCAGGAGTCCGTGATGCCGCAGTGGCTGATTCTCGTCCTCTGCACGCTGGTCGCGTGCGGAGCCGTCGTCGGTGTCGTCTTCCTCCGCCAGCAGCGGGTGGGTGACGACGACGACCCGTCCGAGACGCCGGACGTCATCGAGTACATGACGATGATGATCGGCGTGGTGTACGCGATCGTCCTCGGCCTCGCCATCGCGGGCGTCTGGGAGGCGCGCAACGCCGCAGAGGAGACCGTCCAGCGCGAGGCGCAGGCGCTGCACGAGGTGAGCGCGCGCGTGGAGGTGTACCCGGCGGAGGCGCGCGAGCGCATCCGTACGGACGTCGCGGACTACGTACGGCACACCGTCCGCGAGGAGTGGCCGCACATGTCCGAGCACGGCGAACTCACCGACGAGGGCGGCCGATTGCTGGACCGGGTGCGCCGCGACGCCATGGCCGTACGGCCGGAGGACCCGCGCGCGGTGCAGTCGTACCAGGGCGTGGTCGACCAGGTGGCGGCGGCGGACGCGGCACGGGAGCAGCGCGCGGCGCAGGCGGCGCCGACGATGCCCACGGTGGTGTGGTTCGGGCTGATCGGCGGCGGCGCGCTGTCGGTCGGCATGGTCTTCGCGCTGCAGATCCAGCGGTCCCGGCGGGAGGTGATGCTGGCCGGGCTGTTCAGCGCGCTGGTGGTGTTCCTGATCTTCCTGGTGTGGCACTTCGACCAGCCGTTCGCCCGCGGCCTGGACGAGCCGACCGGCGTGTTCACGGCGCTCTTCCCGGACGCCGCCGGGTAGCGCGGCGGCGGCGCCCCGAGACCGGGTGGGGAGCGCAGCGCACCCGCGCTCCCCACCCTCCGGCCCCTACGGGCCGGACGGCCGGACGGCCTCAGAGGTCGAGGCCGGTGAGCACCATGACCCGCTCGTACGTGTAGTCCTCCATCGCGAACTGCACGCCCTCGCGGCCGACTCCGGACTGCTTGGCGCCGCCGTACGGCATCTGGTCCGCGCGGTACGACGGGACGTCGCCGACGATCACGCCGCCGACCTCCAGCTGCCGCTGCGCACGGAAGGCCGCCTGCACGTCGTGCGTGAAGACGCCGGCCTGCAGGCCGAACGGCGAGTCGTTGGCCATCGCGTACGCCTGCTCCTCACCCTCGGCGCGGGTGACAGACATGACGGGCCCGAAGACCTCGTCGCAGCCGATCTTGGTGTCGGCGGGGACGTCCTCCAGCACGGTCGGCGCGTACGTGGCACCGTCCCGCGTACCGCCCGTGAGCAGCTTCGCGCCCGCGGACACGGCCTCCTCGACCCACGCCTCCACGCGCTTCGCCGCGTCCTCGCTGACGAGCGGGCCGACGTCGGTGGCGGGGTCGGAGGGGTCGCCCGTACGCAGCGCCTCGACGCCCTGGACGATCCGCGGCACCAGCCGGTCGTACACCGAGGCGTCGGCGATGACGCGCTGGACGGAGATGCAGGACTGGCCGCCCTGGTAGTTGGAGAAGGTGGCGATGCGCTGCGCGGCCCAGTCGAGGTCGGCCTCGGAGGCGTAGTCGCCGAGGACGATTGCCGCGCCGTTGCCGCCGAGCTCCAGCGTGACGCGCTTGCGCGGCGCCGAGTCGAGGATGGACCAGCCGACGGGCGCCGAGCCGGTGAAGGAGACGACGGGCAGCCGCTCGTCGGCGACGAGGTCGGGCATGCGGTCGTTCGGCACGGGGAGCACGGACCACGCGCCCGCGGGCAGGTCAGTCTCGGCGAGCAGCTCGCCGATGAGCAGCCCGGAGAGCGGCGTTGCGGGGGCGGGCTTGAGCAGGATCGGGGTGCCGACGGCGATGGCCGGGGCGACCTTGTGCGCGCACAGGTTGAGCGGGAAGTTGAACGGCGCGATGCCCAGCACGGGGCCGCGCGGGAAGCGGCGCGTGAGGGCCAGCCGGCCCACGCCGCCCGGGTCGGTGTCGAGCCGCTGCGCCGCGCCGCCGTTGAACCGGCGGGCCTCCTCGGCCGCCAGCCGGAACACGGAGATGCACCGGCCGACCTCGCCGCGTGCCCACTTCATGGGCTTGCCGTTCTCGGCGGAGATCAGCTCGGCGATCTCCTCGGACCGCTCCGTGACCCGCCGGCAGACGTGGTCCAGCGCGGCGGCCCGTACGTGCGCGGGCGTCGCCGCGAACTCGTCCGCGACGGCCGCCGCGGCGGCCACGGCCTCCTCGACCTGGGCCGGGGTGGGGACGCTCACCGTGCCGACGAGGCGGTTGTCCCAGGGGGACGTGACATCGAGGGTGTCGTCGCCGGTGGCCTGCCGGCCGGCGAGCCAGAACGCTTGAGTGGCGGCATTCTTCGTGTGTGGCACAGCGGATCCCGGCCCTTCCGAAATGGTGCGGACAAAAAGCCTGTGCCGCCCACCGTAGGGGGCGCGTACCGGAAGGTTGATTGTCCGGTGCGGCACAGTCCGTACGACGCCTGCACCTCTTTGTAGGTAAGCGGCCGAGAAGTCACCCCGAGCCTTGACCAGGGCATGCCACACGGCAAGGATGCGCGCGCACAACCGCACACTGTCCCCCACCCGTCGCACTGGACACCCCAGGAGTTGCGATGAGAACACGCATGCGCGGCACGAGGCGGAACACCACCGCGGCCGTACTGCTGGCGCTCGCGCTCGCCGTCCCGGTGACCGCACAGGCCACCGCGTCGCCGTCCGCGTCCCAGCCATCCCAGCCGGAACAGCAAGCGGAACGTCAGGCGGAAGACACCGCGGAGAAGCCGAGACAGTACGAGCTCGGCGGTGTCAGCACCCGCGCCCAGCGCACCGCGGTGGCCGCCACCGGCGCCTCGGTCGACGAGGTGCGCCCGCACTCGGTGGTCGTCACGGCCGACGCGTCGGAGGCCCGCGCGGTGAAGCGGCTCGGCCACAAGCTCACCCCGCTGCCGGGTCCGCCGGCCCGTACGAAGGCCGGCGAGGCGCCGGGAGCGAAGGACTTCCCGCCCGCGGACTCCGGCTACCACAACTACGCCGAGGCCAACGAGGCCATCGACGGGTATCTCGCCAAGTACCCCGAGATCATGACGCGGAAGGTCATCGGCAAGTCCCACGAGGGACGCGACATCGTCGCCGTGAAGATCAGCGACAACGCCGCCCAGGACGAGGACGAGCCCGAGGTCCTCTTCACCCACCACCAGCACGCGCGCGAGCACCTCACCGTCGAGATGGCCCTCTACACGCTGGGCGAGTTCGGCGCGAAGTACGGCAGCGAGGACCGGATCACGAAGATGGTCGACGAGCGCGAGCTGTGGATCATCCCGGACGCCAACCCGGACGGCGGCGAGTACGACATCGCCACCGGGCAGTACCGGAGCTGGCGCAAGAACCGGCAGCCCAACCAGGGTTCGTCCGCCGTCGGCACGGACGAGAACCGCAACTGGCCCTACAAGTGGGGCTGCTGCGGCGGCTCCAGCGGCAGCCCGAGCAGCGAAACGTACCGCGGCCCGTCCGCCGGATCGTCCCCCGAGGTGAAGGTGCTGATGGACTTCACCCGCGGCCGGGTCGTGGGCGGCGAGCAGCAGATCACCGCGCACATCGACTTCCACACGTACAGCGAACTGGTGCTGTGGCCGTACGGCTACACGTACGACGACACCGCCGACGGGCTGACGCAGGACGACCGGGACGCGTTCGCGACCATCGGGAAGTCCATGGCGGTCAGCAACGGCTACACCCCGCAGCAGTCCAGCGACCTCTACATCACGGACGGTTCGGTCAACGACTGGATGTGGGCGGACCAGGGGATCTTCTCGTACACCTTCGAGATGTACCCCGGCTCCCAGGGCGGCGGCGGCTTCTACCCGCCCGACGAGGTGATCGGCGAGCAGACCGCGCGCAACAAGGACGCCGTCCTGATCCTGCTGGAGAACGCGGACTGCATGTACCGCTCGATCGGCAAGGAGAAGGAGTACTGCGACGCGGCCTGACGGGTCACTGACCACCGCGTACAGCGTTGATCGCGTCGGGGGCCGGGCCGTACGCCCTGCTGGTCCGGCTCCCCGGCGCGTACGCGGTGGGCGGGGCGGCTCAGCCGCGCAACGACCTGCGCAGCAGGACGCCGCCGATCCCCACCAGGGTGGGGAAGCCGCTCTTCGGCATGGCCACGGTGCCCGCCACACCGACGGCGGTCAGCGCGACGCCCACGGCCCGCTGAGCGGACACGTCCTGGTGTTCCTCGGCGGACCGCAGCAGCCGGCCGCCGAGCCACAGGGTGGGCGCCGCGGCCATGAACCAGAAGGCGGTGGCGCGGTCACCCCGGTCGGGCACGGAGTCGCAGGGGTTCTCGCGCACCATGCCGGCGAGCACGTCGCGGTAGGCCACGGCACCGACGACAGCGTGACCGATGCCGACGACCTGGAGCCAACTTCCGGCGGAATATCGCTTCATGGCCACATCGTACGGACGGGGCGGACCGTACGGACGGGGCCAGCCGTACGAAACGGGCGCCGGGCTCCGGGCGCCGGAGGGGGCTGCTAGCTGGTGGCCTTGAGGGCCAGCCAGAGCTCCATCCGCACGTCCGGGTCGTCCAGGGAGCGGCCGAGGATCTCCTCGACCCGGCGCATGCGGTAGCGGAGGGTGTGCCGGTGGACTCCGAGGTCGGCCGCCGCGGCGTCCCACTGGCCGTGCCGGGAGAGCCACGCGCGGAGCGAGGCGACGAGGTCGCCGCGGCCGTGCGCGTCGTGCTCGTGCAGCTTGCGCAGCAGGCCGTCGGCGAAGGCGCGTACGGCGTCGTCCGCGAGCAGCGGCAGCACGGAGCCGGCGGCCACGTCCTCGTGCTCCACCAGCACCGCGCCGCGCCGCCTGGCCACCGACAGCGCCTGGTCGGCCTGCTTGAACGCGACGGCGGTGGCCGGGAGTCCGGCGGGCGCGGAGACGCCGATGACCGGCGCGTCCTCCTGCCGCGTGCCCGGGTCCGTACGGTCGCCCCGCTCGCCCCGCTCGCCGCGTTCGGCGGAGGCGTCCGCGGCGAAGCGCGCGCAGGCGGCGGCCGCGGCGCCGCCGTCGGAGGCGAGCACGATGAGGCGTTCGCCGTCGGGGACGACGAGGACGGCCTCGCCGTTGCGCGCGGCGGCTGTCTCCATGGCGTCGGCCAGATCGTCGAGGAGGCAGCCGCCCGGCATCTGCCCGGAACCGCCGCCCGGCGTGCCGTGCGGTGAGCCGGTGGCCGGGTCCGGCCCCTCGACGGGGGCGCCGGAGGGGGTGATGGCGTGGGCCGCGGGGCCGCCGCCCACACCCGGTCCCGTACCGGCGGCGTCTCCGTACGAGCCCCCGCCGGTGCCCGTGGCCGCGCCGACGGCGCGGTGGCGAGCCGCCGGGCCCGCCGCCGGCTCCGCGACGATCACCCGCATCGGCGCGTCCAACAGGCCGCCGTACAGCCGGCCGGCGACGGCGCGGGCGTGGTTGGCCTCGCCGGACAGCAGCATGCGCAACACGGCGGCGCCCAGGCGCTGTTCGGCCTCCTGCAGGGCACGCGAACGTTCCGTGGTGAGCGTCAGCAGCGCGACGGCCGAGTGCACGGCGTACCGCTCGGCGGTGCCGAGCCGGGCGGCCGTGCCCACCGCCAGCACGGCCTTCGCGCGGCGCCCCGTGCCGACCGACTGGAGCTCCACCCGGTCATCGCCCGCCTCGGACTCGCTGACGACGGCGCTGGCGGGCGCGGGCCGGTCGCGGAGGCGCTCCGCCTCCGCCGTGAACCGCGCCGCGCGGCGCGCCGCCCACGCGGGGGCGGTGGCGACGACGGCGCCGGACGCGTCGTACAGCGCGGCCCAGCCGTTGACGTGGCCCGCGAGCCGGGCGAGCAGCGCCGCGGGGCCCTCCTGGGAGAGCGCGGCCGTGGTCATGTCGCGCTGGGCGTCGAAACCGGCGGTCACCGCCTGGTACTGCTCGGCGGCGATGGCGGCCGAGACGACCTTGCTGATCGCGATGAACGGCGTGCGCCGGGGCACTTCCAGCAGCGGCAGGTTCGCTTCGCGCGCGGCCTTCACGAGGGCGTCGGGCACCCGTTCGTAGTTCACTCCGGCGGCGAAGGCGAGGCCGACGACGCCGCGGCCGGCGAGCAACTGCACGTAGTCGCGCATCGCCTCGGGGTCCTCGGCGTCCATCTTCAGCGCCGTGATCATGATCAGCTCCCCGCCGTCCAGATACGGCGTGGGATCGGCCAGCTCGCTCGCGTGCGCCCAGCGCACGGGCGTGTCCAGGCGTTCCTGCCCGGCGAGCACGGAGAGCCGCAGGGAGGAGTGCTGAACGAGGCTGGCAAGAGTCGGTGGCATAACGTCCTCACCGTACAGGCGGTCTCCGCAATTCGGTCATCGGCCGCTCACTGGTCGGTCTCATTCACTCACTGACCGGTCTCATTCGCCGAGTCTGGCCAGAACCGGCGGTGTGCGCTCCCCGCGCACGGTCGTGAGGGAGACCACGGCGTGCCCCGGGGGCAGCTCGTTGGCCAGGTCGGACGCCGACCAGCGCTCCCGCTGCACATGCCGTACGGTCACCGACTCGGCCGTCACGTGCTTGCCGGTCGCGAGCCGGCGTACGCCGTGTACGAGACGGGTGAACGGCTCGTCCGAGACAAGCTGGCGGTTGGTCACATCGCGGGTCTGCACCCACTCCGTGCCCCACGCCTCGGCGAAGTGCTCCGCGTCCCACGGCGTCACACCCGCACACACCATGCGGCAGCCGACGGCCCCGAGCAGCGGTCCGCGCAGCGCCGCCGGCACCTCGTCCAGCGCCCGCAGCGTGAGCAGGACGCCCGCGTGACCGGAACGCAGCCGCTGGAGGCTGCGCAGCGACTGCGGAGTGACCGCCTGGGCCGCGTCGTCGAGCACGAGACAGGCGAAGAGGGACTGGTCGGCACGGGCGACGGCGCACTCCGCGAACTGCGCGAGCAGCAGCCGTACGAAGATCCGCGACGCCTCGGCGTGACCCCGTTCCGGAAGGTCGACGCGGACGCGCAGGGGGTGTTCGAGCGCACGCAGCGAGAAGGGGCGGTGTGGCGCCTTCTGCGCACCCTTCGCCTGCTGGGTGCCTTGGCTGCCCGGGCCGCCTGGGGCGCTCTTGGCGCTCGCGGGTGCGAAGAAGTCCGCGAAGGCGGGCCGGTCGAGCAGCGCGATCCGGTCGGCGAGCAGCGCGCTGGCGTCGCCGGGGCGGCCCGCCTGCCGTTCGTACGCGTCGAGTTCACGCACCTGCGCGCGGCGGCCCGCGCCCTCCAGCGCCGTACGGAGCGCGCCCAGCGCGGACTGCGCGCCGTCCAGCAGCTCGCGCAGCTCCGGCACCGTGGGGAACCGCCCGTGCACCGCCTGGAACGGCCCGATGAGCTGCGCCAGCGCGGTCGCCGCCCGCCTGCTGTCACCGCCGGGAAGGGTCTCGGTGAGGTCACCGACCAGCGCCTCGGCGAGCATGCCCGCCGCCTCGTCGGGGTCGTCGGTGCCGCCGTACAGGTCGAGGTCGTAGACGGAGTCCGGGCTGCCGAGCCGTACGACCGCGTCGAACGCGTCGTCGGGCGCCAGCCGCGCGCCGGACGCGGTCACGGCGACCACCGCGGCCTGCCGGGCGAGCGCCTGCAGACACAGCGACTCGACGACGGGGCGCACCAGGCGGCTGGTCTTGCCCGACCCCGGCGGCCCGACAGCCAGCGCCGACGTGCCGAGCAGGGACGGTTCGAGGGCGAGCCCGGCGCCGCGGTACTCCTGCGGATTCCGGGCGTGGTCGGCGGCCGTGCCGATGCGCACCTGCCGCAGCCACAGGTCGTGCCGCGCGGCCCGGGTCGGCAGATCGCGGTCGCCGGACGGGTGGACGCAGGCGGCGGAGCCGTCCCGCAGCACGCCCTGCACGAAGTCCGGCAGCCGGTCCGTACGGCCGCGCGCGGACTGCCACACACGCTCGATACGGGCGTGGTCCACGTCGCCCATGAGCCCGCCGCGGACCTCGCCGGCGAGCCGCTCGGCGGCCTCCGGGGCGCCGGCGGCGCGCAGTTCGGGCCATTCTGCGGGGTCCGCCTCGGGCGGCGGGGGCGTACGGGGCGCGGCGGCGGGCGTACGGCGGCGCTCGGCGGCGCGCCGGCGCCTGACGCGGGCGACGATGCGGCGCCACACCTCGTCCCAGTGGCCGACGCGGCCGAAGACCGCCGCGAGTACGGCGAGGACGAGGCCGTAGTAGATGTTGCTCGCCCACGAGTAGAGCGCTGTGCTGTCGTTGCCCGTGCGCCACGATTCCGGGGTGAGCGAGAGCAGCGGCCACAGCCAGTAGCTGCCGAGGTAGCCGTTCCAGAGCAGTGACCAGACCAGCCAGCCCATCAGGAACGACACCAGCGCGCCGCTGATCAGCTGGCGGGCCGGAGTGCGTTCCGGGTCCTCGGGCGGCAGGGGCTCGTAGCCGCACCGCCAGATGCCCGGCTCGGCCTCCGGGCGCGGCATCCGCAGCCAGTCGGCCAACGGCGGTCCGGCGGCGGGTGCTTGGGCAGGCAGGGGCGGCGGGGCACCGGGCGGGCCCTCTGGCGGCGGAACGGCGGGCGGTACGGCCGGTGGTCCGCCCGCCTGCGGCGGTGCCGCCGGTGGCCCGCCGTTCTGGTGCGGCACCCCGGCAGGGCCCTGGCCCTGTCCCGGTGGCCGGCCGTAGTCCGCGGCCCCGGAGCCGTACCCCTCGCCCGTCTCGTGTCCACGACGGGAAGAGCCCATGTCCATCGAGTGCCTCTACCCCTGATCAGCCCGCGAGTGTCACTGCCTGCTCACCCAATCTAGCCGTCAGCCGGGCCAGTTGTGCCGCACCGGGAGCGTACGCAACGAGGACCGGCCACCGTGCGGCCCCCGCCGCCCACCGTGCGCGGTTCTGCACAGCGGGTTCCGGCAGCCGCGTTTCGCATGTCCGCCGTAGGTCCGCCGTAGGTCCGCCGCACGTCCGCCGCACGTCCGCCGTAGGTCCGCCGTAGGTCCGCCGCACGTCCGCCGTAGGTCCGCCGCACGTCCGCCCTATGTCCGCCGCGGCCAACACGACACGGCCACTGCTCCGTGACGGTGCATGTCTAGCCCCCTCTCGTGCCCCTAGCCTGCGAAGAACGAGCACACCACTTCCTCCTGAGGAGACCGCTATGACCACGATGACCGATCTGCCCGCCGGCTCGGACCTCCCCCAGGAGCGCCGCGTTGTCACCGCCATCCCCGGTCCCGTGTCGCAGGAGCTGATGGCCCGCAAGCAGGCGGCCGTGGCGGACGGCGTCGGCACCGTGATGCCGGTCTTCGCGCGGCGCGCGGGCGGCGGGGTCCTCGAGGACGTGGACGGCAACTCGTTCATCGACTTCGGCTCAGGCATCGCCGTCACCTCGGTCGGCAACAGCGCGGAGGCCGTCGTACGGCGCGCGACCGCCCAGCTCCAGGCGTTCACGCACACGTGTGTGATGGTGACGCCGTACGAGCCGTACGTGGAGGTCTGCGAGCGGCTGGCCGAACTCACCCCCGGTGACCACGCCAAGAAGTCCGCCCTCTTCAACTCCGGTGCGGAGGCCGTCGAGAACGCCGTCAAGATCGCGCGTACGCACACCAAGCGGCAGGCCGTCGTGGTCTTCGATCACGGCTACCACGGCCGTACGAACCTGACGATGGCGCTCACCTCGAAGAGCATGCCGTACAAGCACGGGTTCGGGCCGTTCGCGCCAGAGGTGTACCGCGTGCCGGTCGCCTACCCGTACCGCTGGCTCACCGGCCCCGAGAACTGCGCCGAGGAGGCCGCGGCGCAGGCCATCGACCAGATCAGCAAGCAGGTCGGGGCCGCGAACGTGGCGGCGATCATCATCGAACCCGTGCTGGGCGAGGGCGGTTTCATCGAGCCCGCGAAGGGATTCCTGCCGCGGATCGCGGAGTTCGCGAAGGAGAACGGGATCGTCTTCGTCGCGGACGAGATCCAGTCCGGTTTCTGCCGTACGGGCCAGTGGTTCGCGTGCGAGGACGAGGGCATCGTCCCGGACCTGATCACCACCGCGAAGGGCATCGCGGGCGGGCTGCCGCTGGCCGCCGTCACGGGCCGCGCGGAGATCATGGACTCGGCGCACTCGGGCGGCCTGGGCGGCACGTACGGCGGCAACCCGGTGGCGTGCGCCGCCGCGCTCGGCTCCATCGAGACGATGCTGGAACTGGACCTTCCGTCCCGTGCGAAGCAGATCGAGGAGGTCATGAAGCCGCGGCTGCAGAAGCTCGCCCAGCAGCACGGCGTCATCGGCGACGTGCGCGGGCGCGGCGCGATGCTCGCCATCGAGCTGGTGAAGCCGGGTACGAAGGACCCGAACCCGGAGGCGACCGCCGCGCTGGCCAAGTCCTGCCACCAGCAGGGTCTGCTCGTGCTCACCACCGGCACGTACGGCAACGTGATGCGCTTCCTGCCGCCGCTCGTCATCGGTGAGGACCTGCTCAACGAGGGTCTGGACATCCTCGAGAGCGCCCTCACCGCGCTCTGACCCTCGGCGCCGGTCCCCCCGGCGGTGGGCGGCGCCCACCGCCGGGGGATTCCGCTTTCAGGGGCCCCGGCTTCAGGGCCGGCCTTCAGGAGCGGTCGAGCGACATCAGCGCCGCTCGCGTCTCCGGGTCCAGCTTCTCGACGGCGTACCGGAACGTGTCCCGCCGCAGCTCGCCACGCCACGTACGCAGAAAGTCCGCCACCTCCTCCGGGTGAACGGCCCCGGCGGCCTTGAGCAGCCAGCCGCAGCTTTTCTGTACGTACGGGTCGTCGTCGTGCATGAGCCGGACGCAGTTGCCGAAGACGTGGGGCAGCGGGAGTTCGTACGTGGACTTCCCCACGGTGCGCCGTACGAACTTCACCACCGCCACGTTCGCGGCACGCCTCGCCCACCCGGAAGGGGACTCGGTCCACTGCCGCGTGTGCGGGAGCAGATCCAGGTGCCCGAGGAAGAACGGGTACAGCAGCTTCAGGCACAGGTCGTCGCACTGCGCCCAGTTGGAGACACGCTGTTCGAGCCAGCCGAGGGCGTGGTCGAGGAGTTCGGGTCCCAGCCCGGTCTTCGCGACCTTGCGCACGAGCGCGAACCCCAGAAGCACTTCCTCGTGCCGCGTCGCCCGCGACAGCACCTCCTCGGCCAGGAGCAGCCGCGTCACCGGAGGTACGTCCGGCCTCTCGCGGAACCAGTCGTCCGCGAGGGCGACCACGGCGGCGTTGCTCACGCCGAGCGCGGCGGTGCCGCCGGGGAAGTACCGCTGCATGCGCTCCGCGAAGGCTCCGTCCGCCCTGGCGGCGAGGAGTTCCAGGAGTTGCCCGGCCGCCGCTTCGGTGTCAGGCCTCACGTACGCCCGCTCTCTGCCTGCCCCGCTTCCACGACCGTCCACATCCGGCCACCACCTCCGCCGCCAGCATAGGAGCGCGCTTCCCCGTGCCCTGGGCGGTGCCCTGACCGGACTGTGCGCCTCCCGCAGTGAAGAATGTGTGCGAGCACCATGCCGGGACGGTGTTCTGGCTGTCCGGGCGGGGTTCGCTGACGTACGGTTCCTGCAGATGAAAGCCGAGTCGCTTCTTCCCCAGAACGCGCCCGGCCGTGCCCTCGCGCACACTCCTCACAGATCGGATGGCTGCCCGCCCCACACCCCCCGGGGCGCGCGGCGATCTGATCTTCAAGGCCGTCTCGGAACTCTCCCCCCTGTTCCGGGACGGCCGATTTCGTTGTACGCGCTTACGCTCACGGCGCTCGCCGTGCTCTTCGCGCTGCTCACCTGGCAGGTCGCGGCCGGGGGGCCGCTGGTGCGCGCCGACGCCGCGCTGCGGGACGCGGCCGCACGGGCGGCCCCGCCGGGCGGCGCGGTGCGCGGCACGGCGCAGTTCTGCGCGGACCTCGGCGGTGCGTTCGTCGCGTTCCCCGTGCTGGCGCTGGGCGCCTGCGTGCTCGGCCGGCGGCGCCGGTCCCTCGTGCCGCCGCTGCTCGCGGCGCTGGCGGCGCTCGCCGTACCGGCGCTGGTGCTGCCCCTGAAGGCGGCGGTCGCGCGTACGGGGCCGAACGGCGCGCCGCTCGGCGACTACGCCGGCTACTACCCGTCCGGCCACGCCGCGACCGCCGCCCTCGCGTACGGCGCGCTCGCGCTGCTGTGCGCGAGGCGCGCGCCGTACACGCCGTACGCGTACGCCGCCGCGGCCGTGCTGAACGTGTGCGTCGGCGCCGGGCTGGTGCTGTGCGGCTACCACTGGGCGACGGACGTCGTCGTGAGCTGGGCGCTGGCGGGTCTGGTGCTGTGCGCGCTGTCACGCCTCAACACGCGCCGCAGCACGCGCCTCAACACGCGGATCGGCACCCGTATCGGCGCCCGCCTCACCAGGCGCGCCGGCCCTGCCCGCCAACGCGCCGCCCCCTGAGGCGGATTCACCGCCCGCGGGCGATGCGTACGGCGGCCTCGTGCATCGCCAGCTCCAGGGTCTCGGGGTCGGTGAGGGTGCCGGAACCGTCCGGCGGGATCAGCCAGCGCACTCCTCCGGTGGTGCGCCCGGGGTACGGCGCGACGATCCAGGTGCCGCGGCCCGCGCCGCGTACGCCCGTGCCGAGCCAGCGTGAAGAGGTGCCCGGCGGTACGAAGAAGCCCATACGGGCGTCGCCGAAGTCCGCCAGTACGGGGCCGGGCCGCGCCACGCATCCGGTGAGCACATCGAGCGTCGGATACCCGAGCGTGCCGTTGAGGATGAGTACGTCCCAGCGGCGTCCCGCCGGGAGCAGCGCCACGCCGAGCGGATTGCGTTCCCATTCGTGGCGGCAGGCCGCCGGGTCCGGGGCCACCGACGCCAGCCATTCGACCGGGCCGGGTGCGTCCGCTGTGCCGTTCATGGTGCACGCCTCTCTGCAGTGGTGCTCCGTCACCAATGCAGAGGCCTGCCGAGAAGAATCCTTACACCACTTTCGCCGGGGATTTTTTCCGGCCACCGACGAAGGCCCTGAAAGCGGACAGCACGCCTGCCCGTCAGCTGTCGAAGCCGAGCCCCGTACGGTCCAGCGCGCGCAGCCACAGGTTCCGCCGCCCGCCGCCCGCGTCCGCGCGGCGCAGCGCCCACTGGGTGACGCCGATGCCCGCCCAGCGCAGCGGTTCGGGCGGGAAGGGCAGCGGCTTCTCGCGCACCATACGGAGCTCGGTGCGTTCCGTACGGTCTCCGTCGAGCAGGTCGAGCATCACCTCCGCGCCGAAGCGGGTGGCGCCGACGCCCAGCCCGGTGAAGCCGAGCGCGTAGCCGACGCGGCCGCCGTACGCCGTGCCGAAGAACGGCGAGAAGCGCGAGCAGGTGTCGATGACGCCGCCCCAGCGGTGCGTGAAGCGCACCCCGGCCAGCTGCGGGAAGGTCTCGAAGAAGTGCCGCGCGAGGGTCCGGAACGTCTCCGGGCGCTGGTCGTAGTCGCGGCGGATGCGGCTGCCGTAGTGGTACACGGCGTCGTAGCCGCCCCAGAGGATGCGCTGGTCGGCGGTGATGCGGAAGTAGTGGAACAGGTTGGCGCCGTCGCTGAGGCCCTGGCGGCCCGCCCAGCCGATGGCGGCGCGCTGCGCGTCGCTGAGCGGCTCGGTCATCAGCACGTAGTCGTAGACGGGCACGATGTACGGGCGTACGCGCCGCACCAGCGACGGGAACGCGTTGGTGCCGAGCGCGATGCGCCGGGCGTGCACGCTCCCGCGCGGGGTGCGTACGGTCGCCGGCGCGCTCTTGGCGGTGAGGGAGAGCGCCGGGGTGCGCTCGTAGACCCGTACGCCTGCCGCGCGGCAGGCGCGCAGCAGTCCCCACGCGAGGCGGGCGGGGTTGAGCATCGCCACGCTGTCGCGGTCCCAGATGCCGGCGAGGAAGCTGGGCGAGTCGACCTGGGCTCGTACGGCGTCCTGGTCGAGGAACGTGAGCCCGGTCAGCCCGACGCGTTCCGCGTCCTCGGCGGCCTCCCGCAGCTCCGCGACCTGGTGCGGCCTGGTCGCGACGGCGATCTCGCCGGTGCGTTCGAAGTCGCAGTCGATGGCGTGCCGTTCGACGGTGTCCTGGATGGCGTCCAGGTTGCGTACGCCGAGCTCCTCCAGCTGTCCGATCTCGTCCGGCCAGCGGGCGAGTCCGTTGGGGAAGCCGTGGGTGAGCGAGGCGGCGCAGAAGCCGCCGTTGCGGCCGGAGGCGGCCCAGGCGATCTCGCGGCCCTCGATCAGGACGACGTCGCGGCCCGGGTCGCGTTCCTTGGCGAGCAGCGCCGTCCACAGGCCGCTGTAGCCGCCGCCGACGACCAGCAGGTCGCACCGTTCGTCGGTGTCCAGGGCGGGCAGCGGCTCCGGGCGGTGGTCCGGGTCGTCGAGCCAGAACGGGACGGGGCGCGCGTCGTCGAGCGAGCGCGCGGCGGACGGATCTTGCGTGCCGGACGCGTCGTGCGCGGTCATCGGCTCCTCCTGCGGCGGTTGGCGGTCAACTGGCCGACCAGGACGATCGCCACGGCGATCACGAACATCGCCGTGCCGATCACGTTGACCTGCACGGGGGTGCCGCGCTGCGCGGCGCCCCAGACGAACATCGGAAAGGTCACGGTGGACGGCCCGGCGTTGAACTGCGTGATGATGAAGTCGTCGAAGGACAGCGCGAAGCTGAGCAGCGCGCCCGCCGCGATGCCGGGTGCGGCGAGCGGCAGCGTGACCCGCAGGAAGGTCTGTACGGGCCCCGCGTACAGGTCGCGTGCCGCCTCCTCGAGCCGCGGGTCCATGCTCATCACGCGGGCCTTGACGGCGACGATCACGAAGCTCAGACAGAACATGATGTGTGCGATGAGGATCGTCGTGAAGCCGAACGCGACCCGCATGTTGAGGAACAGGGTGCCGAGCGAGGCCGCCATCACGACCTCCGGCATGGCCATCGGCAGGAAGATCAGCGCGTTGGCGGTGCCCTTCGCGCGGAACCGGAAGCGGGCCAGCGCGAACGCGGCGAGCGTCCCGAAGACGGTGGCGCCGATCGTGGCGAGTACGGCGATGCGCAGGCTGAGCGTGAGCGAGCCGCACATGTCGGCGACGCCGCAGGGGTTGGTCCAGGCGTCGGTGGAGAAGGCGCGCCACTCGTAGTTGAAGCGCCCGGCGGGCTTGTTGAACGAGAACAGCAGCACCACGAGGTTCGGCACCAGCAGGTAGCCGAGCGCGAGCGAGCCCGCGATGACCACGGCGTGCTTGCGCAGCAGCCGTACGGGGGCCGGCAGCGGGGCGGGGCGGCGCGGTGCCGTACGGGCGGGCGGCGCGGAGGACGGTGCTCCGGCGGCGGGAGGTGCGGGCGACGGGCGGGACATCAGACGAGTTCCTCCGTTCCCGCCCGGCGCATGTAGAGCGTCACGGCGATCAGGATGAGTGCCATGAGGACGAACGACATGGCGGCGGCCGTCGGGTAGTCGAGGACGTTCAGGAACTGCTTCTGGATGGCGTTGCCGACCATCTGCGTGTTCGGGGAGCCGAGCAGCTGCGCGTTGATGTAGTCGCCGGAGGCCGGGATGAACGTGAGGAGCGTGCCCGCGACGACGCCGGGGAGCGACAGCGGGAACGTCACCTTCCGGAAGGTGGTGGCGGGCGTCGCGTACAGGTCGCGGGCGGCTTCGTGCAGCGAGGGCTCGATGCGTTCGAGGGAGCTGTAGAGCGGCAGGATCATGAACGGCAGGAAGTTGTACGTCAGTCCGCAGACGACCGCGAGCGGGGTGGCGAGCACCCGCTCGTCGCTGGTCAGGCCGAGCCAGCTGGTGACGTCGAGGATGTGCAGCGCCTCCAGCGCGCCCACCACGGGGCCGCCGTCGGACAGGATCGTCTTCCAGGCGAGGGTGCGGATGAGGAAGCTGGTGAAGAACGGGGCGATCACCATCACCAGCAGCACGTTCCGCCAGCGTCCGGCCCGGAAGGCGATCATGTACGCGAGCGGGTAGCCGATCAGCAGGCACAGCACGGTGGCCGCGGCGGCGTAGCCGAAGGAGCGCAGGAAGTGCTCGCCGTACTTGTCGAGGACGTCCCAGTACGTGGCGAAGTGCCAGGTGACGCGGTAGCCCTCCTCGAGGGAGCCGGTCTGCACGGACGTCGACGCCTGGTAGATCAGCGGCGCCACGAAGAACACCGCGAGCCAGAGCCCGGCGGGCAGCAGCAGCCAGTACGGGGTGAGGCGGCGCCGCGGCGGGCGCTCGGCGGGGCCGCCCGGTGCCGTGGGGGGCGCGCCGGGGGTGACGACGGCCGTCATGTCGCGTCCTCCCCCGTGCCCGCGTCCGCGTCCTGCCCGGCGTCGAGGCCGAAGGTGTGGGCGGGGTCCCAGTGCAGGACGACGTCGGTGCCGGGTACGAGACGCGGGTCGCGTCCGACGTTCTGCTCGTAGACGGCGAACTCGGGGCAGGCCGGGGTGTCGATCAGGTACTGCGTGGAGACGCCCAGGTAACTGGCGTCCACGATGCGGCCGTTCAGCCGGTTGCGGCCGACGGCGACCTTCTCCGCGTCCGCGCCGTGGGTGAGCGTGATCTTCTCCGGGCGTACGCCGACGAGGAGCTGCCCGCCCGGGTCCGCGGCGGCGCCGTTGCCGCGCGCGGCGGGCAGCCGCAGCGTGGAGCCGGCCGCCTCGATCCGCAGTTCGTCGGCGTCGGCGTCGGTGACCTCGGCGGTGATGAGGTTGGAGGTGCCGAGGAAGTTCGCGACGAAGGCGGTGCGCGGGTTCTCGTACAGCTCGGCGGGCTCGGCCAGCTGCTCGACGCGGCCGCCGCGCATCACGGCGACCGTGTCGGCCATGGTCATGGCCTCTTCCTGGTCGTGTGTGACGTGGACGAAGGTGATGCCGATCTCCGTCTGGATGCGCTTGAGTTCGAGCTGCATCTGGCGCCGCAGCTTCAGGTCGAGCGCGCCAAGCGGCTCGTCGAGCAGCAGCACCCGCGGCTGGTTGATCAGCGCACGGGCCAGGGCGACGCGCTGCTGCTGGCCGCCGGAGAGCTGGCGCGGCCGGCGCCGGGCCATGCCGCCGAGCTCGACGAGCTCCAGCATCTCGTCGACCTGCTTCTTCACGGACTTGATGCCGCGGCGGCGCAGTCCGAAGGCGATGTTGTCCTGGACGTCGAGGTGCGGGAAGAGCGCGTAGTTCTGGAACACGGTGTTCACGGGCCGCCGGTGCGGGGGCAGCGCGGTGATGTCGTCGTCGCCGAGGAGGACGCTGCCCGCGGTGGGCTCCTCGAGCCCGGCGATCATCCGCAGCGTCGTCGTCTTCCCGCACCCCGAGGCGCCGAGGAGCGCGAAGAACGAGCCCTCGGGGATGGTGAGGTCCAGCGGATGTACGGCGGTGAAGTCGCCGAACGTCTTGCTGAGCCCGGAGAGCCTGATCGTCATGGTGGGTGTCTCCGTCCGGTCACGCGCCGATGAGTTCGGCGAACTTGCCTTCGTAACGCTCCTCTTCCTTCTCCGTGAGCTGACGGAAGGTGTGACCCTTCTCGATCATGGCCTGGTCGGGGAAGATCAGCGGGTTCTGTGCGATCTCCTCGTCGATGCGGGCCATCTCGGCCTTGGCGCCGCTGACCGGGCAGATGTAGTTGACCCAGGCGGCGAGTTCGGCGGCGGTCTTCGGCTGGTAGTAGTGGTCGATCAGCGCCTCGGCATTGGCGCGGTGCCGTGCCCTGGCCGGTACGAGGAGGTCGTCCGTGCCGAAGAGGTAGCCGCTCTCGGGCAGTGCGAACTCGACGTCCGGGTCGTCGATGCTCAGCTGCACGATGTCGCCGGCCCAGGCCACGCAGGCGGCGATGTCACCCTTGCTGAGGCCGTCGACGTAGTCGTTGCCGGTGAAGCTGCGGATCTGGTTCCGGTCGACGGCCTTCTGCAGCCGGGAGATGGCCTTGTCGTAGTCGTCATCCGTGAACGAAGCGGAGTCGGCGCCGGTGTCGAGCAGCGTCAGGCCCATCGTGTCGTGCATCTCGGTGAGCAGCGAGACGCGGCCCTTGAGCGACGGGTCCTCCAGCAGCTGGGTGACGCTGGTGACCTTCTTCCCGCCGGTGGCCTTCTTGTTGTACGCGATGACCGCGGCCGTGCCCGCCCACGGGTAGCTGAACTGCCGCCCCGGGTCGTGCGCCGCCGCGCGGAACCGGTCCTCCAGGTTGGTCACGGCGTTCGGCAGGTTCGCGGGGTCGAGGCGCTGCGCCCAGCCGTGCCGGATGAGCCGGCCGGCCATCCAGTCGGAGAGGCAGACGAGGTCGCGCCCGGTGTCCTGGCCGGCGGCGAGCTGGGGCTTGACCTTGCTGTAGAACTCGTTGTTGTCGTTGACGTCCTCGATGTACTTCACCTTGATGCCGCTGCGCCGCTCGAACGCCCGCAGGGTGGGACGGTTGTCCTCGTCCTTGTCGTCGACGTCGATGTAGAGCGGCCAGTTGGAGAAGTTCAGCTCCTTCTCCTTGGCGGAGTGGTCCTTGCTGCGGTGCGAGCCGCCCTCGTCGCCGGTGGACGCGGCGGGCGGGATGCCGCACGCGGCGAGCGCGGCGCCGCCGGCGGCGAGTCCGCCCGTACGCAGCAGCCTGCGCCGGGTCATCGCGGACCGGCCGCTGGTCAGGCTCCGCCGCCAGGCCGCGCGTACGGCGGGTGGCATGTCGTCATAGAGGTCCATGGTCACCGTCCTGGCGGTCGGAGGGGGCGGGAGCGGG
>NZ_CP031320.1:7005613-7024162 GCF_003355155.1 Streptomyces armeniacus
GTGGCCGGGCGCCCCCAGGCCGTCAAGGGCCGTCGCCCAGGGGGCGGCGGGGGACTCCTGGTCCGGGCGGGCCAGCCAGGCGGGGTAGTCGCGGGACGGCGGGGGCGCGGGCAGCCGCTCCGGTTTACGGGAGGCCGCGGGCGGGCACCCGGACCGCGCACGCCACGAGCGCGGAAGGGGCGGACACACATGAACTGCTTCGACTGTCCTCCGGACCGGGAGCGGACCGCCGTGGCGGTCTGCCACCGCTGCGGTGCGGGCCTCTGCCGCGACCACGCGCACACGGGCGTGGAGACCGTCCACGCCGTGCACGGCACGGGCCGGGCCACGCACACGCCGAGCGCCCGGCGGCTCTCCTGCGGCACGTGCCGCGAGGCGGAGAGCTGACCCGGGCGGAACCGCGCCCCGTACGCCACCGTGAGGGCCACCTGGGCGTCCCTGTGTTCGAGTGACGATGGTTTAATTGCGGATTGATTGCAAGAAGCACAGTCCGCAAGAACATCCGATCTTCAGTAGGGGTGGGGAGATGACGGCCCGAACCGGCGCGCGTACGGCGGCCGCCGTGCTGACTGTCTCAGCGGTGTGGGCGGCGGCCGCGGGCTGCTCGAACCCGGAGGGCGGGGGCGGCGGCTCCGGCACGCTCACCGTCGGCATCGCACAGGAGCCGGACACGCTCAGCCCGCTCCTGGGCTACGGCAAGGACGGCAACTCGAAGATCTTCGACGGGCTGCTCCGGCACGACGCCGGCATGAAGCTGCGCCCCGCGCTCGCCACCCGGCTCCCCGAGGTCAGCGACGACGGCCGCACGTACACGTACACGCTGCGGGACGGCGTGAAGTTCAGCGACGGCAGCCCGTTCAGCGCGCGGGACGTGGAGTTCACGTACGAGACCGTGCTGGACCCGGAGACCAACAACCCCAGCCGCGGCGAGCTCGACGCCGTCGAGAGCGTCACGGCGAAGGGCGACGACACCGTCGTCTTCCGGCTCAAGTACCCCTACGCCGCCTTCGCCGAGCGCACCGTCCTCCCCATCGCCAGCGCGAAGGCCGCGGCCGGGCAGGACGTCAACTCCGGCGCGTACAACACGAAGCCGGTCGGCACCGGCCCGTACGTCCTGACCGGCTGGCGCAAGGGCGAGAAGCTCTCCTTCAAGGCCAACCCGGGCTACTGGGGCGGCGCGCCGAAGGTGGAGAAGTTCACGATGGCGATCATCGAGGACGACGACGTACGTGCCACCCGGCTGCGCTCCGGCGACCTCGACGGCGCGATCCTGCCGCCCAATCTCGCCAAGACGTTCAAGGACACCGACGGCAAGCGGACCCTCGCCGCCCGCAGCGCCGACTACCGCGCCGTCACCCTGCCGACCGGCGACGCCGTCACCCGCGACCGCGCCGTACGCCGCGCGCTCGACCTCGCCGTCGACCGCGGCGCCATGGTCCGCTCCATCCTGGAGGGCGCGGGCAAGCAGGCATACGGGCCGGTGCCCGCGGACAGCCCCTGGTTCGCGAAGGGGACGGAGCGACGGCACGACCTGAAGGCCGCGCGGAAGATCCTCGACGAGGCGGGCTGGAAGGCGGGGAAGGGCGGCATACGCGCCAAGGACGGGCAGCGCGCGGAGTTCACACTCTGGTACCCGGCCGGCGACCAGCTCCGCCAGGAGCACGCCCTCGCCTACGCCTCCGACGCCAAGCGGGCCGGCATCGACATCACCGTCGAGTCCGGCAGCTGGGAGGTGATCGAGCCCCGCATGAAGAAGGACGCGGTCCTCGCGGGCGGCGGCAGCCCCGCCGACCCCGACTTCGACCTCTACACCCTGCTGCACTCCTCCGTCGCCCTGGACGGCTTCAACAACATGGCCGCCTACGACAACCCCGCCGTCGACAAGGCACTCGAGACCGGACGGCACACCGACGACCGCGCCGCGCGCATGAAGGCGTACGGCACGGTGCAGCGCGAACTCGCCGACGACCCCGGCTACACCTTCCTCACGCACATCGACCACACGTACGTGATGAACGACGACTGGACCGGCGTCAGCACCCAGACCGAGCCGCACGACCACGGGCTCGGCTTCGGGCCGTGGTGGAACGTCGAGGACTGGCAGCCGGAGAAGTGAGGCCCCAGAACACCGCGCCGCCCGAGTCCGGGTCCGCGTCTGGTTCCGGTTCCGGTTCGGGTTCCGGTTCGGGTTCCGGTTCCGCGTCCGGTTCCGTCTCCGCGCCCGCCGGTGCCGCGGCGGAACGGCGTACCGGCACGCGCACCCCGGCGCGTACGCGCCGGTCCCTGCCCTGGGCCGCCATGGCGCGGCTCACCGGCCGCCGGCTGCTGGCCGCCGTACCGGTGCTCGCGGCCGTCACCTTCGGGGTGTTCGCGCTGGCCGCCGCCTCGCCGTTCGACCCCGTCGCGCAGTACGCGGGGACCGCCGGACGCAGCGCCTCCCAGGAGACGCTGGACGAACTCCGCGCCAACCTCGCCCTCGACGGCCCCTTCACCGAACGCTGGTGGCGCTGGCTCAGCCACGCCGTCACCGGCGACCTCGGCGACTCCGTGTCGCTGCGGCAGCCCGTCGCCCAGGTCATCACCGAACGCCTCGGCTGGTCCGCGCTGCTGTGCTCGGTCGCGTTCGTCCTCGCCGTCCTCCTCGGCACCGGCCTCGGCGTCGCCGCCGCCCGGCGGCAGGGCGGCGCGCTCGACCGCTGCGTCACCACGCTGGCGTACGTGCTGCAGGCGGCGCCGCCGTTCTGGACCGGGCTGCTCGCGGTGTGGCTCTTCGCGCTCCAGCTCGACCTGCTGCCCGCCGGCGGGCTCACCGAGACCGGCAACGACACCGTCACCGCGGGCGCGCTGCTGCGCCATCTCGTGCTGCCCGCCTCGGTGCTGGCCCTGTCGCAGCTGCCGTGGTTCCTGCTGTACGTGCGGCAGGGCGTCGGCGACGCGCTGCGCGAGGACGCCGTACGCGGCGCCCGCGCCCGCGGGCTGCGGGAGCGGACCGTACTGCTCGGGCACGCGCTGCGCTCCGGGCTGCTGCCGGTGCTGACCCTGCTCGGCTCCCGCGTGCCGGAGCTGATCACCGGCGCGCTGCTGATCGAGACGGTCTTCTCCTGGCCCGGCATCGCCTCGGCCACCGTCGAGGCCGCCACCGCGACCGACTTCCCGCTGCTCGCCGCCCTGACCGTGCTCGCCACGCTCGCGGTGCTCGCCGGGAACCTGCTCGCCGACCTGCTGTACGGGCTGGCCGACCCCCGCGTCGCCCACGAGGAGCTGTGACGCCATGGCGGACATCAAGCGTGAGGCGGAGGCGGACACCGGTGGCGGCGCCCGTACGAAGGGCGGCTGGTCCCTCCGTACGGAGCGCTCAGGCGCTCGTACGCGGGGCGGCGCCCGTACGGACCGCGGCGCGGACCGCCCCCGCGCGCGTGCGCTCCGGGTGCGGGTCTCCGCCGCCGTGCTGGCCGCCGTCGTGCTCTCCGTGCTGCTCGTGCCGCTCCTCTTCCCCCTCGACCAGCAGGCCGTCGACCTGACCGCCAAGCTGCGGCCGCCGTCCTGGGAACACGCCTTCGGCACCGACAGCGTGGGCCGCGACCTGCTGCTGCGCTGCGTGTACGGGCTGCGGGTCTCGCTGCTCGTCGGCGTCGTCGCCGCGCTGGTCGCCAGCGTCATCGGCACGGCGGTCGGCGCGCTGGCCGGCGCGCTCGGCGGGCGCGCGGACCGGCTCGTGATGCGGGTCGTGGACGTCTTCGCCGCGGTGCCGCACCTGCTGCTCGGCATCTTCATCGTGGCGATGTTCCGGCCCGGCATCTGGCCGGTGGTGCTGTCCGTGGGCCTCACCCACTGGCTGTCCACCGCCCGGATCGTGCGCGCCGAGGTGCTGTCGCTGCGGTCACGCCCGTACATCGACGCGGCGGTCTCCGGCGGCGCGTCACGTACGCGCGTCGCCGTCCGCCACCTCGTACCCGGGGTGCTGCCGCAGGCGGTGCTGGCGGCCGTACTGATGGTGCCGCACGCCATCTGGCACGAGTCCGCGCTGTCGTTCCTCGGCCTCGGGCTCCCCGCGCACCGGGCCAGCCTCGGCGGGCTCACCGAGGCGGCCCGCGGCTCGCTGCTGGCGGGGGACTGGTGGCCGACGCTGTTCCCGGGGCTGTTCATCATCATCCCCACGCTCGCCATCGCGGGCCTTGCGGGCGCCTGGCGCGAACGCTTCAGCCCGCGCCGCCGATCGGAGCTGATGCTGTGAGCGCGCTGCTGTCCGTGTCCGGGCTGTCCGTACGGTTCCGGATGCGCGCCGGGCGGCACATCGCCGCCGTCACCGACGTGTCGTTCGAACTGGCGCCGGGGGAGTGCCTGGCGCTGGTCGGCGAGAGCGGCTGCGGGAAGTCCGTACTGGCGGGCGCGCTGCTCGGGCTGCTGCCCGGCAACGCGGAACTGCGGGGCAGCGCACGCCTGCGCGGCGGCGGGGACGGCTCCGGGGGCGGTTCCGCGGACGCCGGTGGGGACGTCGGCGGGGACGGTTCAGGGGACGTCGAGCTGATCGGGGCCGACGAGCACACCCTGGCGGCCTCCGTACGCGGCCGCCGCGTCGGCCTCGTACCGCAGAGCCCCGCCGCGCACCTCACGCCCGTACGGACGGTCCGCAGCCAACTGGAGGAGACCGTACGGGAGCTGACCGGCGCCCGGCGGCCCGCGTCGCACGACGCGGCGGTCGCGGCGGCCGAGCGGGCCGCGTTCCCCGCCGACCACCTCGACCGCTACCCGCACGAGCTGTCCGGCGGGCTCGCCCAGCGCGCGGCCACCGCCCTGGCGCTCGTCGGGGACGCGCCGCTGCTGCTCGCGGACGAGCCGACGACCGGCCTCGACCGCGACCTCGTCGACCACACCGTCGACGAGCTCCGCCGCCACACCGGCGACGGCCGCGCCCTGCTGCTCATCACGCACGACCTGGCGGCGGCGGAGCGAATCGCCGACCGGGTGGCGGTGATGTACGCGGGCCGCATCGTCGAAGTCGCCGACGCCGAAGCCTTCTTCGGCACCCCCGGGCCCCGGCACCCGTACGCGCACGGCCTGCTGAACGCGCTCCCCGAGCGCGCCTTCGCCCCGATCCCCGGCCTGCCACCGGAGCTCGGCAACCTGCCGGAAGGCTGCGCCTTCGCACCGCGCTGCCCCGTCGTACGGGCCACGCCGAGCGACGCGTGCGCCGTCGTACCGGAGCTGGCCGACGGCACCGCATGCCACCACCCGCTGACGCCGGAGCGGGCGGAGGTGCCTGCGCCGCGCCTCCGTACGGGCGCGGCCGATGGCGTGCCGTCGGCGCCGGGCGGGAGCGGGGCGTCGGCCGGGAGCTCCGCGCCGCGAGGGGGTGGCCGCCGATGACCGCCGCGCGTCCCGGGTCTTCCGGGCCTGCCGGGCCTGCCGGGTCTTCCCCGCCTTCCCCGCCTGCCGCGCCGTCCGCGCCGTCCGCGCCTCCTGCGCTCGCGCTGCGCGGGGTCACCGCCGGGTACGGCCGCCAGGCGCCCGTCCTCCGCGACGTGACGCTCACCGTCGGCACGGGCGAGGCCGTGGCCCTCGTCGGCCCGAGCGGCTGCGGCAAGTCGACCCTGGCCAGGGTCGCCGCCCTGCTGCACCGCCCCCGCGGGGGCTCGGTGCTGCTCGGCGGCGAACCCGTACGCGGCTGGCGGCACCGCGCGCCGCGCGCGCAGCGTACGGCCGTCGGGCTGGTCTTCCAGGAACCACGCCTGGCCGCCGACCCCCGGCTCACCCTCGCCCGCCTGATCGCCGAGCCGCTGCACGCCAACGGGCGCGCCGCCGAGGCCGCCGCGCGGTGCGGCGAACTGGCCGAGGCGGTCGGTCTGGACGACGACCTCCTCGCCCGCCGCCCCCACGAGGTCAGCGACGGCCAGCTTCAGCGCGCCTGCCTCGCCCGCGCCCTGATCCTCCGGCCGCGGCTGCTGGTCTGCGACGAGATGACCGCCATGCTCGACGCCTCCACGACGGCCGCGCTCGTCGCGGTGGTCGAGGCGTATCGGGCGGAGAGCGGCGCGGCCCTGCTCGCGGTCGGGCACGACCGTACGCTGCTGCGCCGCTGGTGCGACCGCACGGTGGAGCACGGCGGCGGGGACGGCGTACGGGACGGGGTGGGTGCCGTACGTGTGCCGGTGCCCGCCCCGTCCCGTACGGACGCGGGCGCGGGCGCGGACGCTGGCGCGGCCACGGCCACGGCCACGGCCACGGCCACGGCCGTGGACGCTGCGACGGGCGGCGGCCTGTCGGACACTGGAAGCGGGAGGCCGGCCGCGGACAGCGGCCAGGGCAGCTCGTCGGAAGGTGGCGGCGGACATGCCGGACCGGAACCGCATCAGAGGACCTGAACGCAGGCGCGTACGGCGGCCCGCGGGGCCCGTGCCGAGGTCGCGTTCCGGCGTCGTCGGACGCCGCTGGGAACGCACCGGCACCGAGCCCGTGACCGCGCGCAGCGACCTGCGCCTGCGGCTGCTGCTGTCGTCGCTGTTCCTGCCCGTCTTCCTCGCGGGCACCGGGCTGTTCTGGTGGTGGATGACGCAGACGGGCCCGGGAGAAGCACCCAGCACGGGCTCCCTGCGCACCCTGACCCTGATCTGCGCAGCGCTGTCGCTCTTCGCCCTGACGGACCTGGCGGTGGTCCTCCGCCGCCGCCACCGCGAACGCTCCCACTAGCCGCACGCGCCCGGCTGCGGTCGTCGTGTACACCGCCGGACTCTCGGAGCCTGGTTACGCGTCGTTGCGGCGGGAAGGGGCGGGCGTTCGCGCCCGCCCAGAGGCGGGATCTTGTCGGCGTCGCACGCCGACACTCTCCCGCCGCCGTGGTGCGCAACCACGACGTCGAGGGTCCGGCGGAATACGGGACGGCCGCGAGCCACACGTACGGTCGGATCAGACAGACGCTCCGCGGCCCCGCAGGTACGCGAGGGGGTTGATGTCGCTGCCGTAGCCCGGACCCGTGCGGACTTCGAAGTGGAGGTGCGGGCCCGTGCTGTTGCCGGTGGAGCCGGAACGGCCGATGCGCTGGGCGGCGTTGACGGTCTGCCCGGACCGTACGGTGATCGCCGACAGGTGGGCGTACTGGCTGTACTTGCCGTCGTCGTGCCGCAGCACCACCTCGTAGCCGTACGCGCCCGACCAGCCCGCCGAGACCACCTTGCCGTCGGCGACGGCCTTGACCGTGGTGCCCGTGGAGACGGGGAAGTCGACGCCCGTGTGGTAGCCGGAGGACCAGCTGGCGCCCGAGGCGCGGTACGGCGTGCTGGGGCTGACGCCGCTGACCGGGACGCTCACGGAGGGGCCCTTGTCGGGCTTCGCGCGGTGCTTCACCTTCTGCTCGGCTTTGGGTTCGGCCTTCGGCTCGGCCTTCCGCTCCGCGCTGGGCTTCGGTTCCGGCTTGGGCTTCGGCTTCGCCTCGGGTTCCGGCTTCGGCTTGGGCTCGGGCTTCGTGTCGGCCCGCGGTTTGGGCTCGGGCTTCGGCTCGGGCTTGGCCTCGGGCTTCGCGTCAGGCTGAGCGTCCGCACGCGGCTTCGGCTTCGCCGCCGGGCCGGACAGCCGCAGCTCGTCGCCCGGGTAGATCAGGTCGGGGTCGCTGACGGTGTCGCGGTTGCGCTCGTACAGCGACTGCCAGCCGCCGTCCACGTCGTGCGCGTTCGCGATGGAGAACAGGCTGTCGCCGCCCACGACTTCGTACGAGGTGGCCTGCTTCTTCCGTTCCGACCGGGCCCGTTCGGCGCGTTCCTCGCGGTCCGACTTCGGTTCCGCGCGCTTCTGTCCTGCGTCCTGCGCGGCGCGGTCCTTCGGCGCAGAGGCCGTACGCGGGCGGGGTTCGGGGCGCGGATCCGGCGGCTCGGGGTGGTCTGCGCTGCCCTTGCTGAGTCCGGCCCTGGGCCCGCAGCTGGGCCAGGCGCCGGGGCCCTGCCCGTCGAGGACCTTCTCCGCCACGGCTATCTGCTGCGCCTTGGTGGCGAGGTCGGCGCGGGGCGCGTACTCGGTGCCGCCGAAGGCCTCCCAGGTGCTCTGGGTGAACTGCAGCCCGCCGAAGTACCCGTTCCCGGTGTTGATCGCCCAGTTGTTGGTGCTCTCGCACTCCGCGACCTTGTCCCAGGTGTCCTCGGACGCGGCCTGCGCCGGGCTGGCGGCCCCTACCAGGGGCAGGGCTATGCCCGCGCTGCCCGCGGTGACGGTGAGCGAAGCGCGGGAAACGGAACTGGGCTTGTAACGGCGGTGGCGCCCACGTGCAGGCATAGCGTCAATCCTCCCCGCGCCTCTGGGGCGCCGGTGTGCTGCGGCAACTGGTCTCCCCGGCGGGGGAGTTGGCGAGCGAGCCAAACACTACGGGTGGCGATAACGTCACACAAGGCCCACCCCGGGCGCCCAGGGTTCACCCCAGGTCACCGCCGACTCGCCGCCCTTGTCTTCTGATCACTCCCGGTCACTGCCGGTCAGTGGTGACCGAAGCGCACCCCCTTCCAGGGGAGTTGGCGGACCTCGGGTTCGGCGCGCCGCCCCGGTCGTCCGTGCGGCGGCGCCGGGTCGATGACGGGCGTCTCCTCGCCGACCCGCGCCATCCAGCGCAGCAGCGCGTGCCGCAGGGTGGCGGCCACCTCGCGATGCGAGCTGAGCCCGGCGAGGTTGTCCAGTTCGTACGGGTCGGCCGCCAGGTCGTACAGCTCCGTCTCGACGTAGCGCGCGGCGGACGCGTCGTGCCAGCCGTCCGCGTCGGGTGCGGTGACCGCGTACTTCCAGCGCGCGGTTCGCACCGCGCGCCCCACCTGGGACTCGCTGATCTGGATGAAGACCTCGTCCGGCCGCCCCGGATCGCTGCCGCCGCCCACCAGCGGCAGGAAGGAGCGTCCCTGCACCGTCTCCGGCACGGGAACGCCGCACGCGTCGAGGAGCGTCGGCACCAGGTCGACCGTGCTGACCGGGTGCCGGATCAGCCCGCCGCCGCTGAACCCCGGCCCGGTCAGGGCCAGTGGCACCCGTACGGAGGCGTCGTGGGCGCTGCGCTTGTACTCCTCGTTGCGGGTACGGAAGTGGGAGCCGTGGTCGGCCGTCCAGGCCAGCACCGTGCTGTCCGTCAGCTCCAGGCTGCGCAGGGTGTCGCGGAGCCGGCCGACGCCCTCGTCCACGCGCTTGATCTGGCCGAGGTAGCCGCCGAGATGGCGGTGCGGCGCCCCGCCGGGGGCGGAGCCGCCGAGCGCCGCGAGGTCGGGCGGCAGCCAGCGGCCGGTGTACCGCTCCGCGTAGCCCTCCGGCGCGGGGTAGTCGTCGGTGGCGTTCTGGTGGTGTGGCTCCAGCAGCGACAGGAACAGCAGGAACGGCCGGTCGTGGTGGTCGGCGAGGAAGCGGACGGCCGCGTCGATGAGCGCGTCCGAACGGTAGCCGGGCAGCCGTACGGGCTCGCCCGCCTCGTCGTACACCACCGTGTGGTACGCGTCCGAGGTGAACTCGAGGACCTCGCTCGCCAGCCAACGCTGGTAGCCCGCCCGGTACTCGGCGGGCACCGGGCCGTGCCCGGCCGCCTCGGCGGCCAGGTGCCACTTGCCGATGTAGCCGGTGACGTACCCGGCGTCGGCGAAGGAACGGGCCAGGGTGGGCAGTTCGTGGTCCAGCGCGAGGCCGTTGCGGAAGACGCCGGTGCCGGTCGGCCAGCGGCCGGTCTGCAGCGCGGAGCGGGCGGGGGCACACACGGGCTGGGGCGTGATGGCTTGCTCGACGTGCGTGCCGGTGCGGGCGAGCTCGTCGAAGACGGGGGTGACGCCGACGGGGTTGCCGTGAGCTCCGGTGGTGTCCCAGCGCTGCTGGTCCGTCAGCACGACGACGACGTTGGGGCGTTCACCGTACGGTCTTCCGCCGCCGGGTCCCACGCCGTACGGTCTGCCGCCGTCGGCCGGTCTTCCGCCGTCGGGCCCTGCCTGCTGGTCTTCGCTCACAGTTCCAGTCCCCGGTCGCGGGCGCGGCGCTGGGCGGCCTGGTCGGCGACCGCCTCCTCCAGATAGACCTCGCACACCAGCCGCCCGGTGCCGGTGAGGTTGTGCTCCAGCTCGTACAGGCTGATCTCGGTGCCGTCGGCGAGCAGGAACGCGTGCTCGTACACCGAGCACCACACGTGGTACGGCGGCACGGAGCTGTGCGGCTTGGGCACGTGCACGATCTCGTGGCCGCGCGCGGTGGACAGCAGCCGGAGCGTGTCCTCGCCCGGACGGTCGTCGTTCTCGGCGCGGCGCAGCAGCCGGCGGGCGTGGTCGGGGGAGTTGCGCTGCCGGTACGCGCGCCGGCGGGCGGTCTCGCCGGTGAGGGACAGGAACTCGAAGAACCCGCGACCGGGGCCGTCGGGACCGCCCGGCGGGTCCGCGTCGCCGAGCCTGTCGAGCCCGCCGTCCGGGTCCGGGTCCGGGTCGCGGCCCGGAGGGTCGAAGCCGATGCCGTACGCGTCCCCGGTCCCGTACGCGTCCCCGGCGCCGTACGCGTCCCCGGTCCCGAAGCCGTCCTCCGGGTACGCCTCGTCCGTCCCCGTCCCCGTCCCCGTCGCACCGCCCAGCCGCTGGCGCACCCGGTCCTGGGAGCGCCGCAGCGACGTCTCGCTCTCGTATATCTCGTACGACGGCCGCCCGTCCCCGGCGTCCGTGTCGTGCCGCAGCTCCCACAGGGACACGCTGCTGCCGTCGGCCAGCAGGAACGCGTGCCGGTAGCTGCTGCAGCGCAGGGTGGGCGGCGGGTCGTTGCGGTGATGCCAGCCCTGCAGCTCCACCTGGCACAGCACGGCGTCCGCCAGCCGCCGCAGCGCGCGGTCCGAGACGTCGAAGGGGTTCTGCGCGCGAGCCAGCAGCATCTCCAGATGCCGGCCGGGCGTCGCGTCCAGTGTCTCGCCCATTGTTGCGGAACCCTCCCGGCACGTGGCCACCGACTGATCCCCGCGGGCACTCACCGTAGCGCCACGAACGCGGTGTGCGGGGGTATTCGGCGGAACCGGGTCGGAGCACCGGCGCGTCGCGGTGGGTCATGACCGGCGCACATCGGCTCAGACGCCACTCCCGGCACGGGTGAACCGTCCGCTGCGGGGCATCACACAGTGGGGCCGTACGGCGCGGTGCGGGGGTCGAACGGCCGCGCGGCGACGAGGAGAACGACGCTGTGACCACACTTCGGATCGGCTACGAGTCGTACTGGATGCTGTCCGCCGCCGCCGGGCCCTGCCCACCGCTCGCGCCGGACAGCGTGACGGAGGTGGACACCGTCGTCGTCGGCGGCGGCATCGCGGGCCTGTCAACGGCCTGGGAGCTGGTGCGCGCGGGGAAGCACGTCGCGGTGCTGGAGGCTGACCGTATCGCCGCCGGGGTGACCGGCCACACCTCCGGCAAGCTGTCCGCGCTGCACGGCTTCGTGTACGCGCGGATCCGGGACACGCACGGCGCGGAGGGCGCCCGGCTGTACGCGCGTTCGCAGCAGGACGCCGTCGAGCACGCGGCCCGGGTGGCGGCGGAGCTGGGTGTGGACTGCGAGCTGGAGCGGCGGCCCGCGTACACCTTCGTGGAGTCCGCGGACCACGCCGACGAGATGCGGGACGAGGCGGACGCGGCCCGCGAGGCGGGGCTCGACGCGTCGTACGTGACCGGTACGGGGCTGCCCTTCGCGGCGCACGGGGCCGTACGGGTGCCGGGGCAGATCCAGTTCCACCCGCGCAAGTACCTCCTCGGGCTCGCCGCCGACCTGCGCGGGCGCGGCGGCCTCATCCACGAGCGCACCCGCGTGGTCGGCCTCGACCAGGGCGAGCCGTGCCGGGTCACCGCGGAGAACGGCGCGGTGGTGGTGGCCCGCGACGTGGTCGTGGCGACCCACTACCCGGTGTTCGACCGGGCGTTGATGTTCTCCCGGCTGTCGCCCCGCCGCGAGCTGGTGATCGCCGCGACCGTGCCGGAGGCGAGCGACCCCGGCGGCATGTACCTCACGCCCGAACGGAACACCCGCTCCGTGCACACCGCCCCGTACCCGTTCCGGGAAGGGCAGCGGCTGCTGGTCGTCACCGGGGAGAAGTTCGTGCCCGGCACGGCGGGCATCGGCTCGGTCAACGCCCGCTACGAACGCCTCGCCGCCTGGATGTACGAGCGCTTCCCGGACGCCGGCCTCGTCCACCGGTGGGCCACGCAGGACAACGACACCACCGACCTCGTCCCGTACATCGGCCGCTTCCACCCGGCGACGCACCACACGTACGTCGCCGCCGGGTTCGGCGGCTGGGGCATGAGCAGCGGCATCCTGTCCGGACGGCTGCTCGCCGCGCACATCACCGGCGCGGCACTGCCCGCGTGGGCCGAGCTGTACGACCCCGTACGGCTGCACCCCAGGGAGACGACCGCGTGGCTGCGGCGGCAGTCCACCGTGGCCAGGCACTTCGTCGGCGGGCGGCTGACGCCCTCGTACGTGGACTCGCCGGACGAGATCCAGCCGGGCGCGGGTGCGATCGTACGCATCCGGGGGCGGCGCTGCGCCGTGCACCGCACCGCCGAGGGGGAGGTACGGGCGCTGTCCGCGCGCTGCACGCACCTCGGCTGCCTGGTGCGGTTCAACGACGCGGAGGGCGCGTGGGAGTGCCCGTGCCACGGCTCGCGGTTCGACGTGGACGGCTCGGTGCTCCAGGGACCGGCCACGCGGCCGCTGGAGCCGCGCGAGGTGGAATCGCATGATGATCTGTCCGGGTGACGCGGGCGGCCCGCCGGAGCACGGCGGGCCGTATCGGGCGGGCGCCGGGCGCAGTATGCGGAAATTGCCGTTCCGCGGAGGTGTGCTGTGTCCCGAAACCCCCGGCCGTCCCGAGCCCTGCGATCCCGTACCCGGCTGCGCCGCGCGGCCCTCGCCGGAGCCCTCTGTACGGCGCTGACCTGCGGCGCCGTCTACGCCACCGGCGCCGTCCAACTCCCGGTGGCGAACGCCGTGCCGCGCGTCGAGGTGTTCGGCGGCATGCCGGACGGCGCGGCCCGGCCCGCACCCGGGCCGGGCCTGAACTTCCTGCTCGTCGGCCTGGACCGGCGGGCCGGACTGACCGACGAGGAGAAGGACTGGCTGCACGTCAACGGCGAGGCGTGCGACTGCACCGACACCATGATGCTGCTGCACCTGTCCGAGGACCGGCGGCGGATCAGCGTGGTGAGCATCCCCCGCGACTCGTACGTGGCCTTCCCCCGCGGCGGCGCACCGGCTGCCGTCCCCGCCGCGCCGGGCACGGCCGCACGGCCGGCCGCCGGGAAGATCAACGCCGCGCACAAGCTCGGCGGCCCCGCCCTGACCGTGCGGACCGTGGAACAGGCCACGGGCGTACGCGTCGACCACTACCTGGAGGCGGACTTCGGCAGCTTCGTCGAGGCCGTCGACGAGATCGGCGGTGCCGGCGTCTGCACCGCGAAAGCGCTGCGCGACAAGAACTCCGGCCTCCGGCTGCCCGCCGGCACCCACCGGCTGGACGGCCGTAACGCGCTCCGCTACGTCCGCGCCCGGCACGTGCCGCCGCTCTCCGGCGACCTGGGGCGGATGCGGAGGCAGCAGCGGTTCGTGGCGGAGCTGCTGGACACGTTCAGCGACCAGGGGCTGTTCCGGAACCCGGCCGCGCTCGCCATGACGGCCCGGTCCCTGCTCCGTACGCTCCGCGCCGACGAGGACCTGAGCACCGGCCGGCTGCTGACACTGGGCCGGGCGCTGGGCGAACTGGACTCCGCGGACACCGAGTTCGCCACCGTCCCGCTCGCGGACTTCGACCACCGGGTCAAGGGCTGGGGCTCCACCCTGACCTGGGACCGGCCGCGGGCCGCGCGGCTGTTCGCGGCGCTGCGCGAGGACCGCCCGCTCACCACCGAGGAGGCGTACTCGCTGCCCGGTCCCGGCGTTCCGGTCGCCTGGCCGCCCGCCGACATCCCGGTCCGCGTGCACGCCGCGCCGGAGCGGGCGCGGGCCGCGGACACGCTGGAACGGGGGCTGCGCGCCAGTGGCTTCGACGTACGGGAGCGCACCGCGCCCGCCCCCGGCGCCGGCGCCGGCACTGGCACTGGCACTGGCGAGGCGCCGCCCGGACAGACCGAGATCAGCTACGACCCGCGCTGGCAGCGGAAGGCCGAGTCGCTGGCGGCGGCCCTGCCGGACACGCGGCTGCGGCCGGTGCCGGGCCACCCGCGGGTCTTCGAGGTACGGCCGGGGCCCGGGGCCGCACGGGTGGAGCGGGTCGTCCTCGACCGCAGCAGCGTCGAGGGCGCGCCGGCCCGAGGCGACACCCTCGACTGCGACGACGCGCCCGCGGGCTGAGCGGCCGCCGTACGCACGGGGGCCGTAGGCACGGGCACCGTACGCACGGCCGCCGTACGTACGGTCCGCACGCACGCGCGGTGCGGGCACGGCGCCCGCACCGCCCGCATACGTGTCCGCATGCACCGCGCCATCCGTGGCACCCGGATGAGTGACGACGGGAGCTCCGGTCCGCCGTAGGAAAGGGGTGTCGGCGATGCAGCGGGCGGCGAAGGACCCTGAACCCGGCGGCTGGCGGTGGCGGTGGCGCCCCAGCCCGCTCCGGCGCCGTTCCGACGTGGTGGAAGCCTGGGTGCTGCTGACCGCGGCGCTGCTGATGGTGGCCGGCGGGTTGATCACCGGGCTTGTGATGTTCCGGGTCTCGCAAGACGCGGCGCAGGACCAGCGCGACTCGCGGCACCAGGTGACCGCGGTCCTCACCGAGGACGCGCGCCACCACCGTTCCGACACCGTCTACTCCGCCCCGAACACGGAGTACGACTGGGCGCGGGTGCGCTGGGAGGCGCCGGACGGCACCGAGCGCGAGGGCACCGCGCGCGTCTCCGAGGACAGCCGCAAGGGCTCCACCGCCCAGGTGTGGACCGACGATGACGGCCGCCAGGTGGTCGAGCCGCCCGCCGGAGCGCTGGCCGTCCTGCAGTCCGCGCTGTGGGGCCTGCTCTCCGCGGGCGTCTTCGTCTCGCTGGTGCTGCTGCTGACCCGGGCCGTACGCGCCGTCCTCGACCGGCAGCGCGCCGCGCAGTGGGAACGGGCCTGGGCGGAGGTCGAGCCGCGCTGGCGGCGCAAGACCCCCTGACCCGGGCCCGTACGCAGCGGGTCCGCGCCGTGGCTACGTGTGCGCCGTCGCGGTCCACACCGCCGCGATGCGGGCCGCGAGCCGCACGTTCCCGCGTACGGCCGCGATGTTCGCCTCCAGCGCGGCGCCGTCCGTGTGCCGCACCAGGTAGTCCAGCAGGTACGGGGTGACGGCCTGCCCGGAGACGCCGTCGCGGCGGCAGGCCGCGAGCGCCTCCGCGAGCACCCGGTCGTGCAGTTCGGGCGCCAGCTGCTCGTTCTCCGGCACCGGGTTGGCCACCACCAGCGCCGTGTCCGGCCCGCCGAGACCGTCCTGCGCGCGCATCGCGGCGGCGACGCTCCGCGGCTCGTACACCGTCCAGTCCACGGGGACGCCGGAGCTGGAGAGGTAGAAGCCGGGGAACGTCTCCGTGCCGTAGCCGACGACGCCGACCCCGAGCGTCTCCAGCCGCTGCAGGGTGGCGGGCACGTCCAGGATCGACTTCACGCCCGCGCACACCACGGTGATCCGCGTACGGGCCAGCATCCGCAGGTCCGCCGACTCGTCCTGCACCCGTGTCCAGTCCCGGTGCACGCCGCCGAGCCCGCCGGTCGCGAAGACCCGTACGCCCGCGCGCGCCGCCAGGAACGCCGTGCCCGACACGGTCGTCGCCCCGCTCGCGCCGTCCGCCATCGCCGGGGCCAGGTCGCGGTTCCCCAGCTTGCGCACCGAGCCGTCGGTGGCGATCCGCTCCAGTTGCGCCTTGTCCAGGCCGATGTGCGGCCGTCCGTCGAGCACCGCGACCGTCGCGGGTACGGCGCCGGCCGCGCGTACGGAGTCCTCCAGCTCCGCGGCCACCTCCAGGTTCCGCGGCCGCGGCAGCCCGTGGGCGATGAGCGTGGACTCCAGCGCCACCACAGGGCGGCCGTGCGCCATCGCGTCCCGTACCTCGTCAGCCAGCGCCAGGGTCATCCCGGTCTCCGTCCGTATACCGTCGTCTTATGTGCCGAAGCATCAAGACCCTGCGTCCCCCGTACGCCGACGCCGTAACCGAGGACGACATGCGTGCCGCCGCTTTGCAGTACGTGCGGAAGGTGTCCGGTTTCCGTGACCCCGCCCCGCACAACGCTGCCGCCTTCGAACGGGCCGTCGACCAGGTCGCCGCGGCGACGGAGGAACTGCTCGGGTCGCTCGTCGTACGCGGCCGCTGAGCGGAGCGTCCCGCGGCGCCGCCGCCGGCCCCCGCGCCGGTGAGCACCGCCGCCGCGCTCAGCTGCCCTGGCGCTTGCGGTCCCGGTCGCGGCTGGGCTGGACCCGTTTCGGCTCGCCCGCCACCTTCGGGTGATCCGGCGGGTACGGCAGGTCGCCCATGCCGCGGTCGTGCTCGTGCCGGTCGGCCAGCTCCAGTACGGCGTCCAGCCGGCAGGGATGGTCGTCCATGTCCGCGTGGACGTCGCCCGCCTCGGCGTAGCGCCGCGGCATGGTGGCGAGGTCGAAATCCTCGGGGCGGGCGTCCTCCAGCTCCTCCCAGCGCAGCGGCGCGGAGACCTGCGCACGGGGGTGCGGGCGCACGGAGTACGCGCTGGCGATGGTGCGGTCGCGGGCCGTCTGGTTGTAGTCCACGAAGATCTTCTCGCCGCGCTCCTCCTTCCACCAGGCCATCGTGATCCGCTCCGGGTCGCGGGCCGACAGCTCGCGGCCCACGGCGATCGCGGCCCGCCGTACCTGCGCGAACGTCCACTCCGGCACGATCGGCACGTACACGTGCAGCCCGCGCCCGCCGGACGTCTTGGGCCAGCCGCGCAGCCCCAGCTCGGCCAGCAGCGGCTCCAGCAGGCGGGCGGCGCGTACGGCGTCGTGGTAGTCGGTGCCGGGTTGCGGGTCCAGGTCGATGCGGAGCTCGTCGGGCCGGTCGGTGTCGCCGCGGCGGACCGGCCACGGGTGGAAGGTCAGGCAGCCGAGGTTGGCCGCCCACAGCACGGCGGCGGGCTCGGTCGGGCAGATCTCGTCGGCGTACCGGCCGCTGGGGAACGAGATGCGGGCCGTCGGGATCCAGTCGGGGAGGTACTTCGGGGCGCGCTTCTGGAAGAACGACTCGCCCGTCACACCGTCCGGGTAGCGCTCCAGCGTCGTCGGCCGGTTCCGCAGCGCGCGGACGGCGCCGTCGGCGACGGACAGGTAGTACTCGGCGATGTCGAGCTTCGTGAAGCCGCGCTCCGGGAAGTACACCTTGTCCGGGTTGGACAGCCGTACCGTCCGCTCACCGACCGTGAGCTGCCGTGCCTCTGCCATGTGGGCACGTTAGGCGCTTCCGCCGGGGCCCGCCTCCCGGCAGGCGTACGGCACGGGCCGCCCGCACAATCGGGACCATGGACCTTCCGGTGATGCCGCCCGTGAAACCGATGCTTGCGAAGACCGCGGCGAAGATCCCGGCCGGGATGCAGTACGAGGCCAAGTGGGACGGTTTCCGTGCCATCGCCTTCCGGGACGGCGACGAGATCGAGCTCGGCAGCCGTACGGGCAAGCCCCTCACCCGGTACTTCCCCGAGCTGGTCCCCGCGCTGCGCGCGAACGTCCCGCCGCGCTGCGTGCTGGACGGCGAGATCGTGATCGCCCGCGACGGGCTGCTCGACTTCGACGCGCTGCTCGAACGCATCCACCCCGCCGATTCCCGGGTGCGGATGCTCGCGGAGACCACGCCGGCCGCCTTCGTCGCGTTCGACCTGCTGGCGCTGGGCGACGACGACCTCATGGGCCGGTCCACGGCCGAACGCCGGGACGCGCTGGCCGCCGCGCTGCGCGACACCGCCCCGCCCGTCTATCTCGCCCCCGCCACCCGCGACGTCGAGCTGGCGCGGGAGTGGTTCGCGCGGTTCGAGGGCGCAGGGCTGGACGGGGTGATCGCGAAGCCGCTGAACGTGCCGTACCGGCCCGACGAACGGCTGATGGTGAAGGTCAAGCACGAGCGCACCGCCGACTGCGTACTGGCGGGCTACCGGCAGCACAAGAGCGGCCCGGTGGTCGGCTCGCTGCTGCTCGGGCTGTACGACGGGGCGGGGCGGCTGCAGCACGTGGGCGTCTGCGCGTCCTTCCCGATGCGGCGCCGGGAGGAGCTGGTGGCCGAGCTGGAGCCGCTGCGGATGGAGTCCGCCGAGGGCCACCCGTGGGCGGCCTGGCAGGACGAGGAGGCGCACACCCGCGGCCGTATGCCCGGTGCGCCCAGCCGCTGGACCGGCACGAAGGACCTGTCGTGGGTGCCGCTGCGGCCGGAGCGGGTGTGCGAGGTGGCGTACGACCACATGCAGGGCGACCGGTTCCGGCACACCACGCAGTTCCGGCGCTGGCGGCCGGACCGTGATCCCGCCTCGTGCACGTACGCGCAGCTGGAGGAGCCGGTGAGCTACGACCTGCGCGAGGTGCTGGCGCCCCCGGACGAGCTGCCGGAGTAGCGGGCGCTGTCTCTTAAC
>NZ_CP031320.1:7024184-7146518 GCF_003355155.1 Streptomyces armeniacus
GGACTCCCACCCCGTATGCCGTCCTCCGCTTGAAAAAAAAAACCTCCCCACGCCCGGGCCTTCACGCCGTGCGAGGCCAGCAGTTCGGCGACGAAGCCGATCCGCCGCACGTTGGTGTCCCGGTCCTCGGCGGAGAAGCCCAGCCCGGCGGAGAGGAACGTGCGGATCTCGTCCCCGTCCAGCACCTCCACCCGGTGCCCCTGCCCCGCCAGCCGCCCGGCCAGCGCCCGCGCGATCGTCGTCTTGCCCGCACTGGGCAGACCCGTCAACCACACCGTCGCACCCCGCTCCAGGGCGTTTCCGCCCCGGCCTGTGAGGCTCATCTGCCGCTCCCTACGTGTCCGTACGGGACGTGTCCGTACGGGACGTGTCCGTACGAGTCCCTGCCTGTCCGTACGAGCCCGTACGCGCCGACTGTCCGCGTCCCCGCGGCGCTCCCCTCCGCACTCACAGGTGCAGGCCGCACTCGGTCTTGCTGAAGCCCGCCCAGCGTCCCGCGCGGGCGTCCTCGCCCTCCAGCACGCGCCGGGTGCAGGGCGCGCAGCCGACGGAGGCGTAACCGTCCGACAGCAGCGGGTTGGTGAGGACGCCGTGCTCGGCGATGTACGCGTCCACGTCCTGCTGCGTCCAGCGCGCAATCGGCGACACCTTGACCTTCTGCCGCCGCTCGTCCCAGCCGACCACCGGCGTGAGCGAGCGGGCCGGGGACTCGTCGCGTCGCAGGCCGGTCGCCCACGCGTCGTACGCCCGCAGCCCCTCCTCCAGCGGCTGGACCTTGCGCATCGCGCAGCACAGGTCGGGGCTGCGGTCGTGCAGCCGCGGGCCGTACTGCGCGTCCTGCTCGGCCACGCTCTGCCGCGGGGTGAGGGTGATCACCTCGACGTCCATCACCGCTGCCACCGCGTCCCGTGTGCCGATCGTTTCCGGAAAGTGGTATCCGGTGTCGAGGAACACGACGTGAACTCCGGGCAACACGCGGGAGGCCAGGTGCGCGACCACCGCGTCCTCCATGGACGAGGTGACGCAGAAACGGGAGCCGAACGTGTCGGCGGCCCAGCGCAGCACCTCCAGCGCGGGCGCGTCCTCCAGCTCACGGCCCGCGTCCAGCGCGAGCTGCCGATGATGCGCTGTGGACGCCTCCTGTGGATCCTGAACGGTCGTCATGGGGTGGTGCCCCCTTCGATGCCGGGTGGCTCGCGCCGCAGGCCCTTGGCCAGCAGCCCGAGGAAAGAAAGTGCGAATGCGCGGTTGCAGGACGAGCACTCCCAGGCCGCGCCGCCGCGCGGCGATTCCGCCTCGGAGGGGCGCAGGTCCTCGTCGCCGCAGTACGGGCAGTAGAACGGCGCGGCGCGCTCGGTCACTTGAGCGCCCCTTCGTCCGCGCGGGCCGCCCACTGCGCGAAGCGCTCGCCGTCCGCGCGCTGTTCCTGGAAGGCCCGGAGCACGCGCTCGATGTAGTCGGGGAGTTCCTCGGCGGTGACCTTCAGCCCGCGTACCTTGCGGCCGAAGCCGGGCTCCATGCCGAGGGAGCCGCCGAGGTGCACCTGGAAGCCGTCGACCTGCTCGCCGTCGGCGTCCGTGACGAGCTGCCCCTTGAGACCGATGTCCGCGACCTGGATACGGGCGCAGGAGTTGGGGCAGCCGTTGACGTTGATGGTGACGGGCTCGTCGAAGTCCGGCAGCCGGCGCTCGAGTTCGTCGATCACCGAGATCCCGCGCTGCTTCGTCTCGACGATCGCGAGCTTGCAGAACTCCAGGCCCGTGCAGGCCATCGTGCCGCGCCGGAAGACGGACGGCTTCGTGGTGAGGTCCAGCGCCGCCAGCCCCTCCGAGAGCGGCTCGACCTGGTCCTCCTCGACGTCGAGGATCAGCATCTTCTGCTCGACGGTCGTACGGACGCGCCCCGATCCGTGCGCCTCCGCGAGATCCGCGATCTTGCTGAGCGTCGTGCCGTCCACGCGGCCCACGCGCGGCGCGAAGCCGACGTAGAACCGGCCGTCGTGCTGCTCGTGCACGCCCACGTGGTCCCGCCACTGCTGGAGCGGCTTCTCGGGCGCGGGGCCGTCGGCGAGCGTACGGAGCAGGTACTCCTTCTCCAGCACCTCCCGGAACTTCTCCGGGCCCCAGTCGGCCACCAGGAACTTCAGCCGGGCACGGGTGCGCAGCCTGCGGTAGCCGTAGTCGCGGAAGATCGAGACGACGCCCTCGTGGACGTCGGCGACGTCCTCCAGCGGCACCCAGGCCCCGAGCCGTACGCCGAGCTTGGGGTTGGTGGACAGGCCGCCGCCGACCCAGACGTCGAAGCCCGGACCGAGTTCGGGGTGCTCGACGCCGACGAACGCGACGTCGTTGATCTCGTGCGCCACGTCCAGCAGCGGCGAACCGGAGACTGCGGTCTTGAACTTGCGCGGCAGGTTCGAGTACGCCTTGTTGCCCACGACCCGGCGGCTGATCTCCTCGACGGCGGGAGTGCCGTCGATGATCTCGTCCTTGGCGATGCCCGCGACCGGCGAACCCAGCACGACGCGCGGGGTGTCGCCGCACGCCTCCGTGGTGGACAGCCCGACGGCCTCCAGCCGGCGCCAGATCTCCGGCATGTCCTCGATGCGGATCCAGTGGAACTGCACGTTCTGCCGGTTGGTGATGTCCGCGGTGCCGCGGGCGAACTCCTGCGAGATCTCACCGACGACCCGCAGCTGGCGGGTCGTCAGCGCGCCGCCGTCGATGCGGACGCGGAGCATGAAGAACTCGTCGTCCAGCTCCTCCGGGTCCAGTACGGCGGTCTTGCCGCCGCTGATCCCGGGCTTGCGCTGGGTGTAGAGACCCCACCAGCGCATCCGGCCGCGCAGGTCGGCGCCGTCGATGGAGTCGAAGCCGGCGTGCGCGTAGATCGTCTCAATGCGTGTCCGCACATTGAGACCGTCGTCGTCCTTCTTGGTCTGCTCGTTGCCGTTGAGCGGCGTGAAGTGCCCGGCGGCCCACTGGCCTTCGCCGCGGTGCCGGCCCGCCTTGCGGCGGGACCGTTCGGTGGCGGGAGGCTGGGGGGTGTCGGCCATGGCGAATACGTCCTTCGAACTCCGGGACTGACGGATGGCGGGAGAGTGTGCGTCTCGGGCTGGCCCGAACCGCCTGCGCTGCCCGCGGGCAGCATTGCGACCTGCGCATACGCGCGTGGCGCGGCATGCGCGCAGGAGGTTCTCAGGGGTGAGCACAGGCCCGCGACGATGGGGGCGGCTCAGGGGGACGGCGGTGCTGGGACTGTCAGCCCGCCGGACACATGGCGCTGGACATGCGGCAGAGGTCGACGTGGCGTCGACTCACCAAGGCGATTCCAGCTCGAGACATGGGAGAAAGCCTGACACGGGGCCCGGGGCCAGTCCACCACGATCCATCATATGGACAGCCTGGTCCCGCATCGCGGGATGGTGTGCCGCCGGTCACACTGCCGCGTTCCGGGTTTACCGCGGGTTGGCCCCGCCGTGCGCGCCCGGCCACGGCCCGGGCGGTGCGGCCGCCGGCTCCTCGGCGGTGGTGGTGTCGTAGCGCCGGAACCCGCGGCGCTCGTAGTTCGCGAGGGCGTGCGGCCCGTCCTTGCTGCAGGTGTGCACCCACACCCGCCCCGTCGGCGTACAGCCGTCCCACCGCTCGGCCAGGTCCCACGCGCGCGCGGTGCCGTACGAGAGCAGGTGCCCGCCGATACGGCGGCCGCGGAACGCTGGAATCAGCCCGAAGTAGCTGATCTCGACCACGCCGTCCGCCGCGCCGCCGTCCAGTTCGATGAAACCGGCGGGCGTCCCGCGGTCGTACGCCACCCACGTCTCCACGCCCGGCCGGTCCAGGAACGCGCGCCACTCCGCGAGGCTCCAGTCGAGCCGGTCGGTCCACGTCACGTCGCCGCCGACGGCGGTGTAGAGGAAGCGGCTGAACTCCGGGCTGGGGATCTCGGCGCGCGCTATCCGTATGCCGGACTCGGTGTCCGGGATGTGGGCGGGCTGGAGGTTCTCGGGGGCGTTCTGCTCCAGCCACCAGGTGGTGACGGTGACGGTGGACATGGCCGCAGTGTAGGTCGGCGGCGACGGGCATCCGCCGCCGGCCGGCGCTCCGTGAAGCCCGCGGAGCGCCCCTTCCGTGCCCGATTGCGCGCCGGACGTGCCCGAGTGCCGAGAGGGGCCGCCGACGCGTTGACTTCGGGAAACGGGCCTGTTGGACTCCCGCCATGACCGCCGCTCCCACCCCCGCAGCCCCCGTCGCCGTGCTCGGCGAATGCGTCGCCGACGCCTTCGTCACACCGGCGCCCGCGAGCACGCCACCGGGCGCGCCCGCCATGGGACTGGAGGTGCTGCCCGGCGGCGGACCGGCGAACACGGCCGTGGCCCTGTCCCGGCTCGGCACCCCGACCCGTTTCCTCGCCCGCCTCTCCGCGGACGTCTTCGGGCGCCTCTTCCGCGAGCACCTCGAGACATCGGGCGTCGACCTGGGCTCGACGGTGGCCGCACCCGAGTCCAGCACCCTCGCCGTCGCCGACCTCGACGCCGACGGCCGCGCCGACTACTCCTTCCACGCCGAGGGCGCCGCCGACTGGCAGTGGACCCCGCGCGAACTGGCCGACGCGGCACAGTCCCCGGTGTCCTGCCTGCACACCGGCTCGCTGGCACTCGTACGGCCACCGGGCGGCGCGTACGTCGAGGAGCTGCTCGCCGACGTACGGGCGCGGGCCACCGTCTCCGTCGACCCCAACGTGCGGCCGCTCCTCGTCGACCCCGCCGACTACCGTGCCCGGCTGCCGCACTGGTGCGCCGCCGCCGACATCCTCCGCCTCTCCGACGACGACCTCGCCCACCTGCGCCCCGGCGAGACACCCGAGGCCGCCGCCGACGTCTTCCACGGGCACGGCACCCGGCTGGTGGTCGTCACACTCGGCGCGGACGGCGTGTTCGCGTCCCTCGACGGGAAGCGGCTGCACGTACCGGCACCGCAGGTCACGGTCGTGGACACGGTTGGCGCGGGCGACTCGTTCATGGCGGGCTTCCTGCACGCGCTGCACCGCGACGGGGCACTGGGCGGACGGCTCGACGGGCTCGGCACGGACGGCGTCGAGACGGCGCTCCGGCTCGGCACGCGGATCGCGGCGGCGGTGTGCGCCGTACGCGGCGCCAACCCGCCCTGGGGGCACGCACTGGCGGACTGAGGCGCGACCCTGCTGCGTACGGGTGTCGGGGCCGTCCCGGGGGGCGGCGCGCGTACGGATACTTTAGGGAAGTGCAAGCAGCCCACGAACCCCCCGAGCACCCCTCCGGAGAGGCCTCGTCCGGAGGCGCCTCCGCCGGGGCCTCTCCGGACGGAGCGGCGTCGTCCGGTGAGGGCTCGTCCTCGGCCGGAGCCCTGCGCAGAGCACGCGTCATGTACAGCAACGTCCCCAAACGCAAACTGGCATGGCTGCTGCTGAAGGACACCGTCAACTCCTGCATGGAGTACCGCGTGATCGGCCTCGCCGCCGAAGCCGCCTTCTTCACGCTGATCTCCATCCCGCCCCTGCTCCTCGGCCTGATCGGGATGCTCGGCTACCTCGACACCTGGGTCGATCTGGACACCATCCAGTCGATCCGCCGCAACTTCCTCGAGGCCTCGCAGACCGTCCTCTCCGACCGGGGCGTCGACCAGATCGCCCGGCCGCTCATCGACGACGTCATCAAGGGCGGCCGCCCCGACGTCATCTCGCTCGGCTTCGCGCTCGCCCTGTGGTCCGGCTCGCGCGCGGTGAACGTCTTCATCGACACCATCACCGTCATGTACGGCCTCGACGGCCACCGCGGCATCATCAAGACCCGGCTGCTCGCCTTCCTGCTCTACCTGGCCGCACTCGTCATCGGCCTCGTCGCCCTCCCGCTGATGGTCGCGGGCCCGGACACCGCCGTACGGCTGCTGCCGCAGACGGAGTGGCTGGTCGAAACGTTCTACTGGCCGCTGGTGCTGCTCCTCTCGATCATCTTCCTGACGACGCTGTACCACGTGTCCGTACCCGTACGGTCGCCCTGGCGCGAGGACGTACCGGGCGCGCTGGTCGCCCTCGTCATGTGGGTACTGGGCAGCTTCCTGCTGCGCGTCTACCTCACGAACACCGTGGAGGGGCCGACCATCTACGGCTCCCTGGCCGCGCCCGTCGCCGTACTGCTGTGGATCGGCATCTCCGCCTTCGCGGTACTCGTGGGCGCGGCGGTGAACGCCGCCATCGACCACGTATGGCCGTCCGTCGCCACGGCGGCCGCGCGCCGCATCACCGAGCAGGCACGCGAAAAGGCCGCGGCGGAGGTCATCGCCGCGGCGGCGGCACGGCGCGCGATGCGCGACGCGGAGGGGGAGGGCGACGGCGACGGCGACCCGCCGGCGGAATTCCCGGAACGCTGGACGAAGTTCCTCCCCCCGAGCGACATCCGCGCCAGACTCCGGTCACGAAACCGCCCCTGACGCGTTTTTGCTTGTGCCCCACATGGCGGTGACGGTCAGTCGCCATGCCTCCCCCTGGGCCTGGCGGCCCGGGTGGTACCCCCTGAACCCTCACCGGGGTGGTTGCGCGCCGCGTCGGCGGGATCATGTGCGGGTCCGTCGCCCTGCGGAGCGTCGACCCGCGCGACGGCGCGCTCGACTCGGCGTCGGGGGCGAACCGCAATCTCTTTCCGCCGCAGCGGCGCGCAACCACCGCGGTGCGGGTCCGGCGGCATCCTCGGCGGCAGAGCGCCAAATATGTGTTTGACGGTCAGCGACGGCGCCGCGCAGACTCCCCTCCGTGACTCTCCTCCCCGAGCGCGGAGCGCTCCTCGGTACGTTGCGGCACCGCGGGTTCCGGCAGCTCGCGGTCGGGCGCTGCCTCACGTACTTCGGCAACGCCATGGCCCCCATCGCGCTCGCCTTCGCCGTGCTCGACCTCGGCGGGTCCGCCGTGGAGGTCGGGATCGTCGTCGGGGCGCGTTCCATCGCCAACGCCGCGCTGCTCCTCTTCGGCGGACTGCTCGCCGACCGGCTGCCCCGGGCGCTCGTCCTGCAGGGCGCCAGCGTCGCCGCCGCGCTGGCGCAGGCGGCCGTCGCCGCCACCCTGCTGCTCGGGTCGGCCACCCTCCCCGTACTGGTGCTGCTCAGCGTCGTGAACGGTGCCGTGTCCGCCGTCTCGATTCCGGCGTCGGCCGCCCTCGTACCGCAGACCGTGCCGCCGTACGAGCTGCGCGCGGCCAACGCCCTGGCCCGGATGGGGCTGAACGCGGGCATGATCGCCGGGGCCTCCCTCGGCGGCATGCTCACCGCCCTCGTCAACCCCGGCTGGGGCCTGGCCTGCAACGCCGTCGCCTTCCTCGCCGCCGCGGCCGGTTACCGCGCCGCGGGCCGCGCGCTTGCCCGAGCGCCGCATACGGCGTCCACACCGGAGGCCGGACAGAAGACAGAACAGAAGGCAGAACGCGCGCACCCGTGGCGTGAATTGCGGGAGGGCTGGACCGAGTTCACGTCCCGGACCTGGGTCTGGGTCGTCGTGCTGCAGTTCTTCGTCGTGAACGCCGTGTCCGCGGGCGGTATCCAGGTGCTGGGGCCGACCATCGCGGACAGCACTTTCGGCCGTACGGCGTGGGGCTTCGTACTGGCCACCCAGATGGCCGGGGCGCTGGTGGGCGGGGTGCTGGTGGCGCGGTCGCGGGCGCGGCACGCGTTGCGGATCGGCGTCGCCGTCGTGGCGCTCGACGCACTGCCGCTGCTCGCGCTGGCCCAGTCGGCGGACGTGGTCCTGCTGATGGCGGCGATGTTCGTGAACGGCATCGCGATCGAGCAGTTCGGCGTGGCCTGGGACCTCTCGCTCCAGGAGAACATCCCGCAGGACCGGCTGGCGCGCGTCTACTCGTACGACGCCCTCGGCTCGACGATCGCCCTGCCGGTCGGCGAGATGGTGGCGGGCCCGCTCGCCGAACGCGTCGGGCCGCGCCCGACGATGCTCGGCGGTGTCGCGCTGGTCGCGGCGGTCACCGCGGCGGCGCTGTGCAGCAGGGACGTACGGTCGCTCACCACCCGTTCCGGCACCGAGCCCGCGCCGCCGTCGGCCGGGAAGGCGGGCCCACCGGAACAAACCGCACCGTCAACCCAACCCCCGCAGCCGGAGCAAGCGGAGCAACCGGCGCAACCCGCAGAGTCGGCAGAGGGACCGGAGGCGACCACCTTTGACCGGATTTGATCGGCCCGCGCATACTGACCCGATGCCCGCCGCCCCGCGCCACCCGCCGCGCTCCCAAGAGGACGTCGTCGGGCTCCGCGTGCTCGCCCACCCCCTGCGGCTGCGGCTGCTCTCGCTGCTGACGGGCCGGGCGTACAGCGCCGCCGAAGCGGCCAGGGTGCTCGACCAGACCCAGGCCAACGTCAGCTACCACCTGCGCAGACTGCTCGCCGCCGGCCTCGTCGAGCTGGTGGAGGAGGTGGAGGTGCGCGGGGGTACGGCGAAGCGCTACCGGCACGATCCCGACAGCGGCGGGCGGCTCACCGCCGACAGCACGGCGGAGTACCTGGTGGTGGCCACGGCGCTGGGCGAGGAGCTGCGGCGCCGCGCGGCGGACCGCGCGCCGGACAGCCTGGGCGAACTGACCGACGCCGAACTCTGGCTCGACCCGGAGGACTGGCACGGCATCCGCGAACGCGCGCGGAGGCTCGGCGAGGACCTGCACGCCGCGGCACGGCCGCCGGAGGCGGCGAGCGCGGGGGCGGTACGGGTCAGCGCGACGGTCGTGCTGTTCGAGATGACGGGCGGCGGTGACGCCGGGGCGGGTACGGCCGGTTCACCCGAGCCGGACGGCGGCCCCGGCCCCGGCCCCCGCCCCGCCTCCCGCACCGGCGGGGAAGGAAGCGCGGCCTCCGCTCAGGGCTCGCCCGCGAGCGGTTCCGGCGGTGGCGGCAGCAGCGCGAAGAGGTCCACGCCGTAGCCGTCCGGGTCGCCGACCACCGCGTACCGCATGCCCCAGAAGGCGTCCCACGGCTCCTTGCGCGCCCGGTAACCGGCCGCCACGAGTTCGCCGTACACCGCGTCCACGTCCGCCGGGCTGCCGCACTCGAAGGCGAGCGAGATACCCGGCCCGCCTGTCCCGCCGGCACCGGCGGAGTCACGCGTAGGGGCGGAGGCCCCCGTACCCTCGCCGCCGCCCCCGTTGTCGCCCTCCCAGTCGGGGTCGAGCGCGCGCAGCGTCTCGATCGTGTCGAACACGACCTTCAGCCCGCCCGGCAGCAGCGCCTCGACGTGCGGCTGGTCGTCGGATCCGGGGGGCACCTCGAGGCCGAGCCGCCGATAGAAGTCCAGCGTCCGTGCCATGTCCTCGACGGCGAGCTCTACGACGGCGAAGCGCGGAGTAGTGGCCATGCGGGGAGCGTAGAAGCAGAGCGCCGGAGAAATAACCATTGGCGCGCCAGCGGAACGCTCACATACACTGCCGGTCGGCCGGCACCGCCCAAGTGCGGCCTGCCGTACGGCATTACGCCCGTGCGGCACGAGGACTCAGGGAGAGGAGGTGTGGACCGTGACGACGGCTGTTGTCGCCGTGTGCGCTGCCAGTGTGCAGCGCTGCGCGGACCAGAGGCTCACCGGGCGCAGGACCGCTGTGCGGGCGCTCGCTGAGCAGAAGATCACTCTCCCCCTCCCCGTGGTCCCCGGCTGACGCCTGCGCCACCGCCACCGCGCCGCCGCATGTCCGGCAGCGCCGTCGGCTCGCCTCCGTGCGGCCGGGACCACCCTTCCCGAAGGGCCCTCCAGCATGAGCGAATTCGCCGACCTCTCCGACCTGGCCGACGCCTCCGGGCTCGCCGCGTTCGGCTGGGACGCACACTTCGCCGACGCCTTCGCGCTGTACGACACCGAGTACGGCACGGACTGCGACCCCGACACCGACCCCGACACAGACCCCGACACCGACGCCGGGCGCAGCCTCGTACCCGCCCGCGTCGTACGGGTCGACCGCGGCCAGTGCGACGCGGTCACCGCCCGCGGCACGGTCCGTGCGGACACCTCCGCCGTGGCCACCCCCGACCCGCTCCGCACCATCTGCACGGGCGACTGGGCGGTGCTCGGCACCGGCCCCGGGGGGCAGTTCGAGGTACGGGCGCTGCTGCCGCGGCGTACGGCCTTCGTACGGTCCACCTCCTCGAAGCGCACCGAGGGCCAGGTGCTCGCCGCCAACGTCGACCACGCCCTCATCGCCGTGTCCCTCGCGGTCGAGCTGGACCTCGGCCGCGTCGAGCGTTTCGTGTCGCTGGCCTGGTCGAGCGGCGCGCAGCCGCTGCTCGTCCTGACCAAGGCCGACCTCGTACCGGACCCGGACACGCTGGCCCAACTCGTCGCGGACACCGAGGTGTCCGCGCCCGGAGTCCAGGTGCTCGCGGCCAGTTCGGCGACGGGCGAGGGGATCGACGTGCTGTCCGCCGTCGTGTCGGGCGGGACGACGGTGCTGCTCGGCCAGTCCGGAGCGGGCAAGTCCACGCTGGCCAACGCGCTGCTGGGGGAGGACCTCCAGGAGGTGCAGCAGACCCGCGGGCGCGACGGCAAGGGGCGGCACACCACGACCGCCCGGGACCTGCTGCCGCTGCCCGGCGGCGGCGTGCTCATCGACACCCCCGGCCTGCGCGGCGTCGGCCTGTGGGACGCGGACGAGGGGGTCGGCCAGGCGTTCTCCGAGATCGAGACGCTGGCCGAGGAGTGCCGCTTCCACGACTGCGCGCACGAGTCGGAGCCGGGCTGCGCGGTGCTCGCCGCGATCGACGAGGGCACGCTGCCTCAGCGCCGCCTGGACAGCTACCGCAAGCTGCTCCGTGAGAACGCCCGCCTGGCCGCCCGTACGGACGCGCGGCTGCGGGCGCAGCAGAAGCAGATGTTCAAGCAGCGGCAGGCGCTGGGCCGGCACATGACCGAACGCAAACGAGGCCCGGGCTACAAGGGCTAGGTGTGCTGTTCGGACAGGTTGGTGACGCGGCTGGCTGGTGTGTGGCCGCCGATGCCGGTGTGGGGCCCTGCGCCCGCCCAGCGCCCGGCCCCACGCCACAGCCCGTGGGTAGCCTGGCCCCATGCTGCTCTGGACCAACGGCCCCTTCGGCAGCGGCAAGACGCACACGGCCCGGTCATCGTGCCGATGACGGTCGTGGGCTCGGACTGCTTCGCGGAGACCGTCGTCACGGACCGGCTGTCCGTACGGGGCGTCGCCGAGGCCGTCGCGGAGTCGGCGGGGTTGGGGCTGGCGCCGAGCAGGGGCGGCACCGTACGGCGCGGGCTGCGGCGGGCGCATGTCACGCTGCGGCACGTACGGCTGGGGTGAGGACGAGGATGGTGACCGTACGGTGAGCATTTCCGGTGGGGGCTCCAGAGGCTCCGGCGCGTCCGGAGGCGCGTTCGGGCCGCGCCAGTTCCAGCTCGTCCTGCTGCGCCGGATGGCCGACTTCCAGCAGGGCCTCGTCGAGGACGCGCTGCGCGAACTGGACTCCGGGCGCGCCGAGATGCGCGAGGCCAACCGCCGCTGGCAGGCCATGCTCCGCTCGCCGCGCGGACGCGGCGCCGCCGCCCGCTACCGTTCCGTGCTCGGCCCGCCCGAGGACACCGCGCGGCGCCGGACCGGCGACCTCGACTGCGACGCGCAGACCTGGCGGCTGCCGCTCTGGCCGGACCTGCGGTTCGAGGTGCTGAGCGTGCGGGGCGGCGGCCCCGTGTGGAACGAGTGGCTGGTGCGCGCTCCGGACGCGCCCGCGCCACCGCTCCGTACGGTCGACGATCTGACGCCCTGGTCGTGCACCGTGGACGAGGCGGCCCGCGCCTTCGCGCCCGCGCGCCCGCTGGAGGGCTCGGCCCCGACCCGGTGGGGGCTGACGTTCAGCGCACCCGACGCGGCGGGGCAACGGCAACGCGTGGTCGCGGAGTTCAGCTGGGGCCTGCTGCAGCGCCTTCCCGACGTACGGCCACTCCCGGACGCGGACGCCACGGCGTAACGTGTCCGTATGAAGCGTCGACGACATTGATCCACCCCTGCGGCGAGGCTGGCGCGCACGCTGTACGCCTACGCCTTCCTGGAGGACCTCGTCCTCCTGTACCCGGTCTACGCGCTGCTCTTCGCCGAGACCGGGCTGTCCGCCGCGCAGATCTCCTCGCTGTTCGTTCTGTGGTCGGCCACCGCCGTCGCCCTGGAGGTGCCGTCGGGCCTGTGGGCGGACCGCTTCTCGCGCCGCCGCCTGCTGACGCTCGCGCCGCTGCTGACGGGTGCGGGCTTCGCGCTGTGGACGTTCCTGCCGTCCTACGCTTCGTTCGCGGCGGGCTTCGTGCTGTGGGGTGCGGGCAGCTCGCTGCGTTCCGGCACCGTGCAGGCGCTGACGTACGAGGAGCTGGTGCGGGCCGGTGAGGCGGACGCGTACGCGCGGCTCATCGGCCGCGCCCGCGGCCTCCGTACGGTGGCGGAAATGGCGGCCACCGCACTGGCCGCCCCGGTGATCGCCGCGGGCGGATACCGCGCGGCGGGCGTCGCCAGCGTGCTGGTGTGCGCGGCGGGGGCGGCGGTCAGCCTGGCGTTCCCGGAGTCGCGGGACGGGCGGAACGAGCGGCGGGACGGGTGCCGGAACGAGCACCGTACGGTGCCCGAACCGCCACCAGACGAGGAGCCGCACCCCGGGCTGCGGGAGCTGCTCCGCGGGGGCCTCGCGGAGGTGCGCGGCTCGCCCGCCGCCCGCCGCGCCGTGCTGCTGGCCGCCGTGCTGACGGGGGCGCTGTCCTACGACGAGTACGTGCCGCTGCTGACCGTCTCCACGGGAGTCACCGACGCCACCGTGCCGCTGCTGCTCCTGGTGGTCTCGGCGGGCGCCGTGGCCGGCGGCTGGTGCGCGGGCCGCGGCGGGCGCTGGCTGGCGCCCGGGCTGGCGGCAGCCGCGTGCTGTCTGGCCTGCGGTGCGCTGAGCGGCCACCCGGCGGGCCTGCTGCTGGTGGGCATCGCGTACGGGCTGGGGAACTGGGCGGTGGCGACGGCCGAGGCGCGGCTCCAGGACCGTATCGCCGACCGGACCCGCGCCACCGTCAGCTCGATGGCGGGGCTGGGCGCCGAGATCGTCGCCGTCCTCGTGTTCGCGGGCTACGCCCTCGGCTCCGCCTGGTCGCCGCCGGGGCCGCTGCTCGCCGCGCTGGCGATCCCGTATCTGGCCCTGGCCTGGGCGCTGCGGCGCCGGGGCCAGGGCCGGCAGCGGCGAGGGGCGCTGCGGAGGGAGCCGCCGGGGGAGCGGCCCGTCAGCCCGACGGAGAGCGGCGACGCTCGCTGACGCGCCGGTGGCTCCACCACAGCAGCCCCAGCAGGATGAACCCGGAGAGCACCAGGCCCGAGCCGGTCGCCCAGCCGCCCAGCGGCAGCTCGGGCCACAGCCCCCACACGATCCCGGCGGCGATCAGCCCCAGCCCGGCGAGGACCGAGCCGGTGATCCGCAGCCGGGTGGAGACGCTCTCCTCGGCCGCCCGCATGGCCCGCTCGCGCGCCGGTTCCACGTGCCGCTCCAGCGCGGGCACCTCGCGGGCGAGGAGCAGCAGTCCGGCGAACACGAGCAGCAGCCCCGGTCCGGGGAGGACGAGCAGGGCGATGCCCACCAGCAGACAGACGCTGCCGAGGGTCAGGACGATCAGCCGTATCGCCGACTTGCGGAGCACGCGGGGCCGGGCGTTCAGGCGTGGTCGACGAGTTCGGCGCGGCCCTTCATACGGGCGCAGTGGGCGCAGCAGAAGAACTCGCCGTCCGCCTCGAGGCCGTGGCCGAGAATCCGGCACTGGCAGTTGTCACAGATCGGTGCGAGCCGGTGAGCGGCGCACTCGAGGCTGTCGAAGACGTGGACGCCGCCCGCCGTCCGCACTTCGAAGGACATCGCGTAGTCGTTGTTGCAGACCTCGCACACGGCCATGACCGATCACTTCTCTCTGCCGGGGGTGGATGTGCGGGGCGCCCGCCGCCGGGGCCGCGGCCGTCCCGTCCGTCGGGCCCAGCAGACCGCACGGGCCGTGCGGCCGCCGTCGCGCCGGGCCGACGCCCGGAGGCCGAATCACCCGTCCGGCTGAGGTGTCCGGACCGCGCGGTCCGGGCCTTCGGGGCGTTCCGGCGGCCCGGTCTCCCGGGTCAGCGGCGGTCCGGCGTACGCGGCGGTACGCGCGGCGGCAGGCGGTGCAGCTGGACGCCGGCGAGCCGGGTACCCCGTACCTCGGCGGTCATGTATGTGCAGTACGGCTGACGCCTGCGGTCGGTGGGGGAGCCGGGGTTCAGCAGCCGCAGCCCGTTGTCCGCCGTCGTGTCCCACGGAATGTGGCTGTGCCCGAAGACGAGCACGTCGGCGTCCGGGTACCGGTCGGCGCAGCGCCGCTCGCGCCCCTTCGCGGGGCCCGTCTCGTGGACGACGGCGAAACGGACGCCGCCCAGCTCCGCATACGCTTCCTCGGGCAGCCGCGAGCGCAGGCCGGGGCCGTCGTTGTTGCCGTAGACGCCGATGAGGCGGCGGGCGCGGGACTCCAGCAGGTCGAGGGTGGCGGTGTCGACCCAGTCGCCCGCGTGGAACACGGCGTCGGCCTCCGGGACGCGGGCGAGCAGCTCCTCGGGCAGGGCGCGGGCCCGGCGCGGCAGATGGGTGTCGGACATCAGCAGGAGGCGCACGGCTCCACCGTACGGCGGTGCGCGCAGGAGGCACCGTACGGTGGCCCGCGCCACGCGTCGCACCGTACGACGGTGCGCGCCGACAGCACCGTACGGCGACGTCCGATTCCCGCTAGTACCGGCACGCGCCGGGGCGCAGACTGGGACGCGTGATGACCGAAGACAGCAGGTACGAGGCCGTACGCAGCCGGGACGCTCGTTTCGACGGCGTGTTCTTCCTGGGCGTGACGACCACCGGGATCTACTGCCGTCCCAGTTGCCCGGCAGTCACTCCGAAACGCGAGCACGTCCGCTACTACGCCACCGCCGCCGGAGCCCAGAGCGCGGGCTTCCGCGCCTGCCGCCGGTGCCGTCCGGACGCGGTGCCCGGGTCCCCCGAGTGGGACGTACGTGCCGACGTCGTCGGCCGCGCCATGCGCATGATCGCGGACGGCGTCGTCGACCGCGAGGGCGTCGCGGGCCTGGCCGCGCGGCTCGGCTACAGCGCGCGCCAGGTCCAGCGGCAGCTCACCGCCGAACTCGGCGCCGGACCGGTCGCGCTCGCGCGCGCCCAGCGGGCGCACACCGCGCGCGTGCTGCTGCAGACGACGCCGCTGGCGGTCACGGAGATCGCGTTCGCGGCCGGGTTCGCGAGCGTCCGGCAGTTCAACGACACCGTCCGGGAGATCTACGCGACGACCCCGAGCGGCCTGCGCGCCGCCCGCCGCGGCGGCCTCGGCTCGGCCGGCCCGGCGCACCCGCCGGCCGCGTCCGGAGGCACGGGAGACGCCGCCGGGGACACGCCCTGCGCGGGGGTGCCGCTGCGGCTCGCGTACCGCGGCCCGTACGCCGCCGGCCAGCTTTTCGACTTCCTCGAACGGCGGGCCGTCCCCGGCATCGAGGAGGTACGGCGGACGGCGCGCGGGCGCACGTACCGGCGGACGCTGACGCTCACCCACGCCACGGGCGTCGTCGAGGTCGACGAACGCACGCGGGGCACCGCCAGCGGCAGCCACAGCTGGCTGGAGGCCCGGCTGCGCCTCGCGGACCTGCGGGACCTGACGACGGCCGTGCAGCGCGTACGGCGGCTGTTCGACCTGGACGCCGACCCGTACGCCGTGGCCGAACGGCTCGCCGGCGACCCGCTGCTGGGGCACCTGCTGGCCGCCGCCCCCGGGCTGCGTTCGCCGGGCGCCGCCGACCCGCACGAGCTGGCCGTACGCGCGGTGCTCGGGCAGCAGGTCACCGTCGGGGCCGCGCGCGGGCTCGCCGGGGCGCTCGTCGCCGCGTACGGGAAGCCGCTGCCCGCGCCGGACGGCGCGCTCACGCACCTGTTCCCGGAGGCGGGGACGCTCGCGGACGCGGCGTTCACCGAACTCGGCATGCCGCAGAGCCGGAAGAAGACCCTGCGCACGGTGAGCGCCGCCCTCGCCGACGGCACCGTCACGCTCGACCCCGGCGCCGACCGCGAGGAGGCGGAACGCGGGCTGCTGGCGCTGCCCGGCATCGGCCCGTGGACGGCCGGCTACATCCGGATGCGGGCGCTCGGCGACCCGGACGTGTTCCTGCCCGGCGACGCGGGCGTACGGCACGGCCTCGCCGCCATCGGCGCGGACGCGCGGAACGCGGACGGCTGGCGGCCGTGGCGCTCGTACGCGCTGCACCACCTCTGGCACGCGACGCAGCTGCCCGCGGCGGCCACCGGCGCCCGTACGGATGCCGTTCTCGAAACCCACGGCGGCTCGCACGGCGGCACTGACGGCTCGCACGGCGGCGCTCACGAAACCCACGACTCGCACGACGTTCACGACGAGGCCCCGGACGGACTCCGGGCAGCCCGCGCACACACCCGGGAGAACCACTGATGCTGTACGCAATCCACCCCAGCCCGCTCGGCGAACTGCTCCTCGCGGGCCCCGAGCCCGGCGCCCTCGCGTCGGTGTCCGTACCCGGCCAGAAGGGCGGCGCCACGGTGCTCCCGGACTGGCGGCGGGACGACGCCGCGTTCGCGGCCGCGGCGGAGCAGTTCGACGCGTACTTCGCCGGTGAGCTCAAGGAGTTCGACCTCCGGCTCGCCACCAGGGGCACCGACTTCCGCGAGCGGGTGTGGGCGGCGCTGGACGAGATCCCGTACGGCGCGACCGTCACGTACGGCCGGCTGGCCGCTATGGCGGGCGTGGACCCGCGCGCCGTACGGGCGGTGGGCGGCGCCGTCGGCTCGAACCCGCTGACGGTCATCCACCCGTGCCACCGCGTCATCGGCGCGAACGGATCACTCACCGGCTACGCGGGCGGCCTGGACCGCAAGCGCCAACTGCTCACGCTGGAGGGCGCGCTGGCGTAGGCGCGACCGGGGGCGGGTCCATGGCGCGACCGGGGCTCGGGCGTCGGCCGGGGCTCCGGTCGGCCGGGCCCCGGTCAGTCGTCGTCCAGGCTCCAGCTGTGGATCCACCGCGGGTGGATGCGGATGAGCTCCTCGCTGAAGTGCGCGCCGAGACCGTGCGGCCCGGTGAGCAGCTCGGCCTCGCCGCGTATCTCCACCCCGCGCACGCGCCACGGCGACACGCTCGCGATGTCGTCGACGACGAGGGAGAGCTTCGGATTGGCCTGCAGATTGCGCCACTTCTTCGTGGTGCCCATCGCGTAGCCGCCGACCAGGATCGTGCCGTCGTCCTGCGGGAAGAAGCCGACCGGGTTGGCCTGCGGCTGGCCGTCCGGGTCGACGGTCGCGAGCCGCCCCAGGCGCTGCGTGGCGAGATAGGCGCGCTCCGACGAGCTGAACGCCTTGTTGCGTGCGATGTCCGTCATGCGCCCAGCGTCACATCTCCGGCATGCGGTCGCATCGGCTTCCGGCCGTAGGACGGGACCAGGACCAGGACCAGGGCCGGGGACGGAGGGAGGGCGGGCGGAATCCCGGGACCGGGCGTTCCCGATGGCGCCTTCGGGGAGAATGAGGGCATGAGCGATCAGGGGGAGCGGCACGGTCCGCGACGCACGCATCAACAGGACGACTGGTGGTCCGAGTTGTACGACGCGGACGCCCCGGACACCGGGCGTTCGTCCGCGGGCGACACGCTCGACGACCGCTTCGCGTCGGTCACCCGTACGGTCGGCGGCGAGGACGCGGAGGCGACGCCTCCGCCGGCTCCGGAGGCAGAGACGGAGGATGCGGGCCCGGACGAAACGGAAGATGCCGCGCCGGAGCCGCAGGCACCCGCCGTGCCCGACCGTGCCGCGCGGGAACGGGCCGCGCAGCCGCCCACGTTGGAGTGGCGCTGGCTCGGCGACGACGATGACGAGCCCGGCACTCCCGCCCCGCCGACGGCCCCCGCCCCGCCTCTTATACACATCTCCGAGCCCACGCGACGGACTCCTCTCTCGTATGCCGCCTCCTGCCTGAAAAAAAATACTCTCCACTTCCCTTTCTCTTATCTCCCTCTACGCTCTCCGTCTCCACCGTCATCTCTCATCTCCCTTATTCATCTTGCGTCATACCTCCAGACTCTTGTACCGCACCGCCACACCGCCCGTCGCGCCGCCCGCCGCCCCGGAGCCGCCCCCGGAGCTGCGGGGCACCGGACCCGAGCACCCCGAGCGGGTCCGCCCGGAGATCCCGCTGACCCCCGTGGAGCGCGCGATCCGGGACGAGTTGCGCGACCTGGCCTGACCCGGCGGGGCCCCGGCACCCGGCCGCCCGCGGGGCGCGCTCAGAGCCCGTGGAGCCCGTACGTGCGCGCCGCCGTGTCCGCGAAGACCGCCGACCGCTCCGCGGCGCTGAGCCCGCCGGTCAGGGCGCGGGCCGCGGCCAGCACCCCGGTGTAGTCCGCGGCCAGCCCGCACACCGGCCAGTCCGATCCGAACATCAGCCGGTCCGCACCGAACGCGTCCAGCGCCGTCTCCGCGTAAGGCCGCAGGCCGCCGACCGTCCATGCGCCGGGAGCGGCCTCGGTGACCAGGCCGGAGAGCTTGCCGGCCGTGTTCGGCAGGGCGGCCAGCCGCCGTACGGCCCCGGCCCAGGGTTCGAGCGCCCCGGACGCGACGGGCGGCTTCCCGAGGTGGTCGAGGACGAAGGCGAGTTCCGGGCAGGCGGCGGCCGCCTCGTACGCGGCGGGCAGCTGGTGCGGCCTGACCACCAGGTCGTAGACCAGGCCGCGTTCGGCGAGCAGCCGCAGCCCGCGCCGTACGTCGGGCCGCAGCAGCCACCGCGGGTCGGGCTCGCTCTGGACCTGGTGCCGGATGCCCACCAGCCGGTCGCCGCCGGGCAGTTGGCGCAGCGCGTCGAGGGTGTCGGCGAGCCCGGGGGAGGTCAGGTCGGCCCAGCCGACAACGCCCGCGACGAGCGTGCCGCGGCGGGCGGCGAGCGCGAGGAGTTCCGGGGTCTCCTCGGGCACCGTGACGGTCTGTACGACGACGGTGGCGGTGACTCCGGCGGCCCGCGCCTGGGGTTCGAGTTCGCGGAGGGGGAAGTTCCGGCGGAGCGGGGCGAGTTCCGGGCCGGTGATCCAGTCCTGGTCGCGCACCGAGAGGTCCCATACGTGGTGGTGCGCGTCGATCACACGGTCCGGCGCCCCGCTCACGGCCCGCTCTCAGCCGGAGCCGGAGCCGGAGCCGGAGCCGGAGCCGCGGCCGGGGGTGCGGGCGCGGCCGCGGGCCGTGGGGGCAGCCGCAGCCCGGCCATGCCGCCGTCGACGGCCAGCGCGGTGCCGGTGACGGAGGCGGCGGCCGGACTCGCCAGGTACGCGATGGCGTGCGCCACTTCGTCGGCCGTGACGAGCCGGCCGGTGGGCTGGCGGGCGTTCAGGGCGGCCCGTTCCGCCTCGGGGTCGTCGGCGGCGTTCAGCAGCCGGGCCACCCAGGGGGTGTCGACGGTGGCGGGGTTGACGCAGTTGACCCGTACCCCCTCGCGGCTGTGGTCGGCGGCCATCGCGAGGGTCAGCGAGAGTACGGCGCCCTTGCTCGCGGAGTAGAGCGCACGCTGCGGGAGTCCGGCGGTGGCCGCGACCGAGCAGGTGTTGACGATTGCCGCGTGCGCGGAGCGGCGCAGATACGGCAGGGCGGCGCGGGTGGTGCGGACGATGCCGAGGACGTTGACGTCCAGCACCTGGTGCCACTGCTCGTCGGGGTTGTCCTCGACGGTTCCGGCGGCGCCGACACCGGCGTTGTTGACGAGGATGTCGAGCCCGCCGAGCAGTCCGGCGGCGTCCGCGACCCCGGCCCGTACGGACGCGTCGTCGGCAAGGTCCGCCGTGCAGCCGTGCAGTGGCGGTGCGAGCCCGGCGGCGTCCAGATCCAGTACGGCGACGCGGGCGCCGCGTCCGGCGAGCAACCGCGCGGTGGCGAGGCCGATACCGGAGGCGCCGCCCGTGACGAGCGCCGAGAGCCCGTCGAACTCGCGCCCGCCGGACTCCGGCCCGCCGGAGTCGCGCCCGTTGAACTCGCTCATGCGGATACCGCCTTGTGTCGCTGTGACATCGGATGACTGTGGGATTCCGCAGAGGGACCGTAGAGCGGCGGTCACGGCTTTGACAAGGTGCCGCCGCCCGTACCGGAGGCGCACGGCCACCGGCACACATCCGGTGAACGAAGAGTGCCGCCCGCCGCCGATGAGTTTCGCGGGCCCCCGGGGTCTAACCCTGCACACGCCGCGAACGGAGCGGCGCACAAACGGACCGCAGACACGAAGGAGAGCACGATGACCGAGCAGCAGGGCAGCGCGAAGACCGGATTCTCCTACTCCGTCTCCGCCCGGGTGGCCGCACCCGCGGCGCGCGTGTGGGAGGCGTGGACCACGCCCGAGCAGTACGTCCAGTGGTTCGGCGCCAAGCCGGGCTCGGTGGCGCTCGACGTACGGCCGGGCGGCGCCTGGAAGGCCACGCTGGTCTTCCCGGACGGCACCGAATTCCCGTTGACCGGCTCGTACGTCGAGGTCGAGCAGCCGCGGAGACTCGTGATGTCGATGGACGTGCCCGGCGCCGAACCGGGCATCATGGTGGCCGACTTCGCCGACGCGGCGGAGGGCGGCGAAGCCGGTACGGACGTCACCCTCTCGCAGACCTCCCCCACCGCCGAGGAGCGGGACCAGTCCAAGCAGGGCAGCGAGATGCTGCTGCAGCAGCTCTCCGCGTACCTGGGCTGACCACGTACGCCGGAGGGTCAGCCCGCGGCGGGAGTGTCACCGATGCGGTGCCCCGCCGTGGCCAGGCCCTCCGAGACGGCGTCCGCGAAGGCGGAGATCGCCTCGTTGTGGCGGCTGGGGACCCAGACCACCGAGGTGCGCCAGGACAGCACCGCGCCCTCCAGAGGGCGCCAGACCAGGCCGTGGGGGAGCGGCGCGGCCGGGGCCTCGTTGAGGTGGATGCCCCGGCCGGCCAGGACCAGGCCGTGGACGAAGTACGGGTTGCGGGCGTGCCGGATGGAGCCCGGCAGGAAGCCCTCGTCGCGGCAGACCGTGAGCATGTGGTCGTAGAGCCGGGGCGCCATCGAGCGCGGGAAGATGACCAGCGGCGCGCCGTTGAGGTCGCGTAGCCGGACGGGGGGCGGGGACGGGCTGCCGCTCCCGGGGTCCGCCGCGCCCGGGGACGCGGCGGACGGGGACGCGGCGGCCGCGCCGTCAACTCCCGGGTACGCGCCGCCCGTTGCCGTGGCGGCGGCCGACGGGTGGTCCGCGGGCAGGACCACGCCCAGTTCGCGCCGCGCCACCGGCCCCGACTCCAGCCCCACCGTGTCCGAGGGGTGGCGCACCACGCCCGCGTCGAGTTCGCCCTCGCGCAGCCGGGCCAGCTGCTCGTCCGTGGTCAGTTCGTGCAGGTCGATCAGTACGTCCGGGACCCGGCGCGCGAAGCCCGCCGTCAGGGTGGGCAGCACCATCGGGCCGGTGTCGGGCGGTACGCCCGCCCGCAGCACCCCCGCCTCGCCCGGCCGGATCCGGCGCATCGCCTCGCGCGCGGTCTCCACCCCGGACAGCACCGGCCGTACGTGCTCCAGCAGCAGCGCGCCGGCCTCCGTGAGCCGCACCCGGTGCCGCGTACGGTCGAACAGCCGCACGCCCAGCTCCCGTTCCAGATCGCGGATGCGCTGGGACAGCGGGGGCTGGGCCATGTGCAGCCGGTCCGCGGCTCTGCCGAAGTGGAGTTCCTCGGCGAGCACGGCGAAATAGCGCAGGTGACGGAGCTCCATGAGGCGGACCATATCGCTCCGGTATCACGGAGAGTCCCGATTGGTGTTGGCCGGATTCCGTTCCCTGCTGTTTGCATGACTGCTCACGGGACGTCCGTTCGCGGACATCCGCCCGTCGCTCCCCGTCCCCGTTCCCTCCCCGTTCCCCATGCCGTACGACGGTGCGCCGCCGCGTGCCCGTACGCGCGCCGGCGTTCCCCGACGACCCCCCCCCAGAGAGGCATCCAGCCATGGCTGAAACCGACTCCGGTACCGACTCCGGCACCGTCACCGTGACCCGCCACCCGGCCGCGCCGGGCGGCGGAACGGGCACGGAGACGTACGTCGCCGAGGTCACGCTCGACCGCCCCGGCAAGCTCAACGCCTGGACCGCCGGCATGCGCGCCGAACTCGTCGCCGCGCTCGACGCGCTCGGCGCCGACGAGCACTGCCGCGCCCTCGTCCTCACCGGCGCGGGCAGCGCCTTCTGCGCCGGTCAGGACCTCGCCGAGACCGCCGCCTTCGACCCCGGCGACCACGCCGCCGCGGAGGCGTGGATCGACGACTTCGGCCGCCTCTTCCGCGCCGTACGGAACCTGGACAAGCCGACCGTCGCCGCCGTCAACGGGGTGGCCGCGGGCTCCGGATTCCAGTACGCGCTCCTCGCCGACCTGCGGATCGGCCACCCCGGCAGCCGGATGGGCCAGCCGGAAGTGCTGTCCGGCATCCCGAGCATCACCGGCATCTGGGCCATGTGGAACGTACTGGGCCGGGCGAAGACCACCGAGTTCGCGCTCAGCGGGCGGCTGGTGGACGGCACCGAGGCGCACCGGCTGGGGCTGCTCACGCGGCTCGCCGCCGAGGACGAGGTCAAGGCGGAGGCGCGCGCCGAGGCGCAGCGGCTCGTCGAGCTGCCGCCCGGCGCGGTCGCCCTCACCAAGGGCCGCATCCGCGAACTGGATGACGCCGCGCTCGACGAGGCGCTCGACGCCGCCAAGAAGGTGCACACCGCGGCCTACGCGACCGGCGAACCGCAGCGCGAGATGGCGCGCTTCCTCGCCGGCCGCCGCCGCTGACCGCCCGCGCGCCCGCACCGCCCGCGCGCCCGCACCGCCCGCGCGCCCGCACCGCCCGCGCACCCTCGCCCGTACGAACCCCCGCCGTACGAACGCCCGCACCCCCGCCCGCACGAGAGGCCCCTCCCCGCATGACCACCAGCGTCACGCCGCACTCCGGCGAGACTGCCGACGGCGCCCGCGCCTACCGCCGCCTTGTCGAAAGCCACCGGTGGGCCGTCCCCGAGCGCTACAACATGGCCGCGGACGTTGCCGACCGGCACCGCGGCGACAAGCTCGCGATGATCTACGAGGACCACACCGGCCGCCGTGAGGAGGTGACCTGGCGGCAGATCCAGGACCGTTCCCGCCGGGTCGCCGCCCATCTGCACCGGCTCGGCGTACGCCCCGGTGACCGGGTCGCCGTCCTGCTGCCGCAGCGTACGGACACCCCCGCCACGTATCTGGGCGTGCTCCGCACCGGCGCCGTCCTGGTCACCATGTCCCTGCTGTGGGGCGACGAGCCCATCCGCTACCGGCTGGCCGACTCCGGCGCCGCCGTCCTCGTCACCGAGACCGCCGCACTGGACCGCGTCGGGCACTTCGCCGGGCAGTCGGCACAAGCGGGACAGGTCCGGCAGGTCGTGAACGTCGACGACCCGGCGATCGAGGCCCTGCCGCCCGAGTACGACACCGCCGACACCGCCCCCGACGACCCCGCGCTGATCTTCTACACCTCCGGTACCACCGGCGCCGCCAAGGGCATCGTGCACGCGCACCGCACGCTGCTCGGCCACAACGAGTTCCGGTACTGCCACGACCTGCGCCCCGGCGACGTGTTCTACGGCGCGGGCGACTGGGCCTGGTCCATGGCCAAGCTGCTGGGCCCGCTGCGCGCGGGCGCCGTCCATCTCGTCTACCGGCCCGCCGGCGGCTTCGACCCGGCCGGGCTGCTCGCCGCCATGTCCCGGAACGGGGTGACAACGGCCCTGGTCAACCCCACCTTCCTGCGTAAGATGAGGCAGGACGTGCCGGACGCGGGCAGGCGGCACCCGCAGTCCCTGCGCGTCGTGTGCTGCTCGAACGAGCCGCTCACCGCGGATCTCATCGAGTGGTTCCGTGCCCAGTTCGGCGTGACCCCGCTGGACTACTACGGGTCCACCGAGTCGTACCCCCTGCTCGGCAACTTCCCGGGCGTCCCCGTCAAGCCCGGCTCGATGGGCCGGCCGCTGCCCGGCTGGGACGTCGCCCTGCTCGACGCCGAGGGGCGCGAGGTGCCGCCGGGCGAGCCCGGCGAGATCTGCCTGCGCGCCGGCTCCAACCCGCAGTTCCCGCTCGGCTACTGGAACCGGCCGGAGGCGACGGCCGAGACCTTCGGCGGCCCCTGGTACCGGACGAAGGACCAGGCAGTGGTGGACGAGGACGGCTACTTCTGGTTCCTCGGCCGCACGGACGACGTGATCAAGACGTCCGGCTACCGCGTCGGCCCGTACGAGGTCGAGTCGGTGCTGCGCGGCCACCCGGCCGTACGCGACGCGGGCGTGGTCGGGGTCCCCGACCCCGTACGCGGCCAGGCCGTCAAGGCGTGGCTCGAACTGAACGACGGCCACGAGCCGACGGAGGCGCTCGCCCGCGAGATCGCGGGGTTCGCCCGGGAGACGCACTCGCGGTTCGCGTATCCGCGGCTGGTCGAGTTCGTGGCCGAACTGCCGCGCTCGGCGACCGGCAAGATCCAGCGGGCCGCGCTGCGCGCCCGCGACGAGAACGCAGCCGCCCCTGAGACCGGCCCCGCAACCGAAACCGACCCCGTAACCGAGACCGCACCCGCACCCGACGCCGCGCACCAGCCGGGCCAGGAGGACGACGGAGATGACGACGGATCAACCGACCTCGGTACCGCCCACCCTGCCCGCAGAGCCGGTGACGGACAGCCCTGACGAGCAGGACGAGCAGAAGGTACGCCGCAAGGTCACCGCCGCCACCGCCGTCGGCAACTTCGTCGAGTGGTTCGACTCCGGCGCGTACGCGATCATGTCCGCCACCCTCGCCGGCCTGTTCTTCCCGCAGTACGACAAGACCGCCGCGCTCCTCGCCACCTGGGCCGTCTTCGCCGGCGGCTTCGTCGCCCGGCCGCTGGGCGCCGCGTTCTTCGGCCGCTACGGCGACCGCATCGGCCGCAACCGCATGCTCGCGCTGAGCGTGCTGTGCATGAGCGGCTCGACGTTCCTGATCGGCGTGCTGCCCGGCTACGCCACCCTCGGCATCGTCGCGCCGGTCCTGCTGTTCCTGCTGCGTACGGTGCAGGGCTTCTCCACCGGCGGCGAGTACACGGGCGCGTCGGCGTTCATCATGGAGTACGCCCCGGACGGCCGCCGCGCGCGGTACGCCAGCGTGGTGCCGCTCACCGTCGGGCTGGCTTCGGTGGCGGGTGCCATGACGGGGCTGGTCATCACGTCCACGCTCAGCGACGGCGCGCTGGAGAGCTGGGGCTGGCGGATCCCGTTCCTGCTGGCCGGTCCGCTCGGCCTGATCGGCCTCTACCTCCGCAGCCGCATCCAGGACACCCCCGTGTTCAGGGCGATGGAGCGGCGCGAGGCCGTACGGGAGGCGCCGCTGCGGGAGGCGGCGCGGGTGTGCCGGAAGCAGGTGCTGACGCTGTTCGGCTACAGCATCACCAACGCCGTCGGTTACTACCTCATGAGCAGCTACCTCATCGCGTACATGTCGGAAGAGGTCGGCTACAGCAAGACGGAGGCGATGCTCACCAGCGTCGTCGCGATGCTCGCGTACAGCGCGGCGTGCCCGCTGATGGCCGCCGCCAGCGACCGGTACGGGCGCCGCCCGATGCTGCTCGTGGCCTGCGGCGGCTTCGCGGTGGCGACGCTGCCCGCGTTCTGGCTGATCGGCACGGGGCTGCCGGGCGCGGTCGCCGGCGCGTCGGTGCTCGCGGTGCTGGTCGCGGTGATCGGCACCTCGAACGTGCCGGCGATGGTCGAGATGTTCCCGGGCCAGCTGCGCGCGAGCGGTTCCGCCATCGGGTACACGGCGGCGTACGTGCTGTTCGGCGGCACCGCTCCGTTCGTGGCCACCGGGCTGGTGTCGGTGGCGGGTACGCCGCTGGCGCCCGGGTTCTATCTGATGGCGCTGGCGGTCGTGTCCGGGCTGGTGGTGCTGTTCGCCTTCCGGGAGACGCTGCACCTGCCGCTGAACCGGACGACGGTGCTGGAGAAGTAGCCCCCGCGAGGGGCACGGGCGGCCGTACGCGCCGCGTCAGGACGCCTCGGGATTCCCGTACGGCTCGGGATTCTCCGGACCGGGTTCGGGCCCGACGCGTACGGCCGCCTCCTCCGCGGACGCGGCGGCACCGTCGATCCCGACGTCGGCGCCGACCACGTCCTTCTCCTCGTCGGGGTGCGCGCCCTCGTCGGGCGCCACGAGCCGGCCCGCCCGGTCGCCCTCCGTGCCGCCGCCGGGCAGTTCCTCGGCGGGCGGCCGCATGTCCTCGTCGGCGACGTCCTCGCCGGTCACGTCCTCGTCGCCGCCGGCCGCCGTCTCGCGCCCGGGTGCCTCCCCGGCGTCGGGCACCTCCCGCGACAGCCGCTCGTCGAGCGACTCGCCCTCCAGCTGCTCGCTCCCCGTCGTGCCGTGGCTCTCCACGGCCAGCGGCTTCTCCGGCGGTGAATAGCCCTCGTCGAGAGCGCTGTCCAGGCCGCGGTCGACGAGAGTGTCCTCCGGTTCGAGCACGTTGGTGTCCTCCTGCACCTCCGACTCGTCGGGTTGGTAGACCTCGTCGCCCATGTCGCTGCTCGCCATAGGTGTTCGCTCCTCGCTGGGTGCCGGCTTCGCCGTACGGGTTTCCGCCGCCCACGTGCGCACACATCACGTGTCGGCGGCGGGGGCCTGCCGGGCTGCGCCAGGTCGAACGTAATCGCACCCGTACGCATAGTGAGCGTCCGGAAGCAATCCCCAACGGTACGGCCCGTACGTCGTGACGCTCCGCCGGTGCGCGGAGTTGGGCCCGCCGCGTGGGCTGCCTTCGTGTCTTACGCTGCCGGGCGCTCGAGCTGATCGGCGTCGCGCGTGGCGTGCCGACGAGGTGGCGGGCGAGGCGTAGGAAGACGATGCCGCAGGGAAATCCGTACATTGTGGTCACCCGTATAGTCGCAACATGAGCAACAGGCCACGTGACCCGTCCACCACTGTCACTGTGCAGGCGGTCGACCGGGCGGTCGACGTGCTCGAGTTCCTGGCGGGCAGACGGAGAGCCGGGGTCACGGAGATCGCCGCGGCGCTGGACGTGCACAAGTCGACGGCGTTCCGGCTGGTGAACGCGCTGGCGGCGCGCGGGCTGGTGGAGCAGCGGGAGCAGCGCGGGAAGTACTGCCTCGGGTTCGAACTGATCCGGCTGGGCGGTGCCAAGCGCTTTCAGCCGGACATGATCACGCTGGCGAACCCGGTCTGCGAGCGGCTGGCCGAAGAAGTCGGGGAGACGGTCAACATCGCCGTCTCCGAGGACGGCATGGCCGTGAACATCGCCCAGGCGCGCGGTCTGGCCGCGGTCATCACGCAGAACTGGATGGGACGCCGTACGCCCCTGCACGCGACGGCCAGCGGCAAGGTGCTGCTGGCGTTCACGCCCGCGCGGGAGCGGTCCGATCTGTTCGCGGCGGAGCTGGAGGAGTACACCTCCTCTACGGTGACGGACGTGGCGGTGCTGGAAGCGGAGCTGGCCGAGATCGTCGGGCAGGGCTACGGGCTGGCCTCGGAGGAGCTGGAGCTCGGGCTGAACGCCGCCGCCGCGCCGGTGCGGGCCGCCGACGGGACCGTCGTGTTCGCCGTGAGCGCGTCGGGGCCCTCGTACCGGCTCACCGCCGAGCGGCTGCCGGACGTGGCGAAGTCCGTCATCGACGCGGCGACGGAGATCTCCTGGCTGCTCGGGTGGCTGCCCGAGTGACGCCTGCGGGTGGGCGTCTGAGGCCCCGTCCGAGGTCTCGCGTCAGGCCCCGCGTGAGGGCCCGCGTCACGTCGTCACCGCCGCCCAGTCCGCGGCGAGCCGGCGGCGCCACCGGGTGAACTGCTTCGGCTGGTCCATGCCCAGGACCGCCGTCGGCCGGCCGTCCCGTTCGTAAACCGCCAGGAAGCTCCGGTCCTCAGGGTCGCCCGACTCGATCCGTACGCTGTCGCCGTCCCGGCGTGCGCCCGCGAACTGGATGCGTACGCCGTACTGTTCGGACCAGAAGTACGGCAGCGGACCGCACGCCGTGTCCGCGCCCGCGTCCGGTCCGGCGAGCAGCGCCCGTACGGCGGTCTCCGGCTGCCGGAGCGCGTCCGTCCAGTGTTCGGTGCGTACGTGCCGTGCCGGGCCCGGCTGGTACGAGGCGGCGCAGTCGCCGGCGGCGACGACGTGCGGCACCGCGGTGGCGCCGCGCGCGTCGGTGCGTACGCCGTCCCGTATGTCCAGGCCGGAGTCCGCGAGCCAGTCGGTGTTGGGCTCCGCGCCGATCCCGACGAGGACGGTGGCGGCGGGCAGCACCGTGCCGTCGGCGAGCCGTACGCCCTCCACCCGTGCGCCGCCCAGCAGTTCGCGCACGGGAACGCCGCACAGCACCGGGACGCCGTGGTCGGTGTGCAGTCCGGCGCAGACGGCGCCCATCCCGGCGCCGAGCGGTCCGGCGAGCGGCACGGGCAGCGCCTCGACCACGGTGACGTCGAGCCCGGCGGCGAGCGCCGTCGAGGCGACCTCGGACCCGATGAACCCGGCGCCGATGACCACCAACGGCCCGCCCGAGCGCAGCGATTCGCGGAGCGCGAGCGCGTCGTCCAGGGTGCGCAGCGTGTGCACGCCGGACATGCCGCCGGCGCCGGGAGCCCCGGCGCCGGGGAGCGTTCTCGCCCGCGCGCCGGTCGCGATGACGACGCCGTCGGCGCGCACCTCGCCGCCGTCCGACAGCGTGATCCGGCGCTCGTACGGGTCGAGGGCGGTGGCCGTGGTGCCCAGCCGCCAGTCGACGGCGAGGGACTCGTCGTCGTCCGTGGTGAGCGCCAGCTCCTCGGTGGACGTACGGGACAGCAGGAAGTCCTTGGACAGCGGCGGGCGGTCGTACGGTGCCCGCGGCTCGTCCCCGATCAGCGTGATCCCGCCGTCGTAACCCTGTGCGCGCAGCGCGCGCGCCGCCGCCAGCCCGGCCAGCGACGCACCGACGACCGCGACGGACCGCATCACAACGCCCCGACGGGCGCGGCGACATGCACGCGCACGACGCCGTCCTCCACGGTCACGCGGTGCGTGCGCACGGGCCGCTTGGCGGGCGGTCCGCTGGGCATGCCGGTGCGCAGGTCGAAGCAGGCGGCGTGCAGCGGGCACTCCACGGTGCAGCCTTCGAGCCAGCCGTCCGCCAGGGAGGCGTCCTGGTGGGTGCACGTGTCGTCGATGGCGTAGAGCTCGCCGTCGGCGTTGAAGACGGCGACGGCCTCGGTGCCCTCGGCGGCGTCGACGCGGACGGACTCGCCGGGGGGCAGATCCTCGATGCGGCATGCGACGAGGACGGTGTCTTCGCGGGTGAGGGTCTCACTGTGTTCCATGACGGTTCCTCCGTACGCGGGCGGAGGCAGGCGGCCTCCGCGAATACGACAAGGGGGGATGTGATGGCGGTGCGGGAACACGGCGTTGGACGAGTCGCCACTCGTTTGTTTCACATGACGCAACCTGATTGGCTATGCGCAACAAACTGTGGGGGCGAGCGGGAGCCGGTGTCAAGCAGAAGTTCGGGCCACGCGAGATACCGTTCGCCCATGGGCAACGAGACGCAGAACGCCGGCACCGCCGGCGGAAGGGGCGGGGGCTCGCTCGTCCAGTCGGTGGACCGCGCCGTCACCGTGCTGGCCATCCTGGCCCGGCACGGCGAGGCCGGAGTGACGGAGATCGCCGAGGAGTTGGGTGTGCACAAGTCCACGGCGTTCCGGCTGGTCGGCGCCCTGGAGCAGCGCGACCTCGTGGAGCAGACCGCGGACCGCGGCAAGTACCAGCTGGCGTACGGCATCGTGCGGCTCGCCGGTGCCGCCAGCGCCCAGCTGGAGATCACGCGGGAGAGCCGCGCCGTGTGCCAGCAGCTGGCCGAGGAGTCGGGCGAGGGCGTGAACATAGCCGTCCTGGACCGGGGCGAGGCCATCAATGTCAGCCAGATCCGCGCGCTCCGCTCCGTCAGCGCCTACAACTGGGTGGGCCAGCGCACGCCGCTGCACGCCACCTCGAGCGGCAAGGTGCTGCTGGCCTTCGAGTCCCCCGAACGGGGCCGTGAGCTGATCTCCGGCGGGCTCGAACGGTTCACGGACCACACCGTCTGCGACGTACGTGAGCTGCAGGCCGAGCTCGAACGGGTGCGGGAGCGCGGCTGGAGCAGCACGACGGAGGAGCTGGAGGTCGGCCTCAACGCCATCGCGTGCCCGGTCTACGGCGCCGAGGGCGAGGTCGTCGCCGCGCTGAGCATCTCGGGCCCGTCGTACCGGCTTTCGACGGACGTGTTCCCGCAGCTCGCGCGGGTGGTGGGAGAGGCGGCGGCGGAGGTCAGCGCGCGCATCGAGCGCCGCGCCTGAGCCGGAGCGGTCCCTCCGCCGGCCGAGCCGGTCACGAACGGGCGTACGCGTGCGCTGGATTTTTTCTGTGGGGGCTTGACGCACGGCCACGACCCTCCATACTCGTGCTCGCAGTTCGTTTCACATGAAGAACTGTGTTGCGCAATGAGAAACAACTTTCGCGTCACCTCGCACCACCCTCGCACCACCTCTTCGCACACCCTCTCTGCCTGGACCTGTCCCGCGCGCTGACAGAAAGGCCCGTCCATGGCATACGCGGAATCCCCTGAGCACCCCGCCGGCCTCTGGCGCAACCCCGACCCGCGGCGCACGTACGACGTGGTGATCGTGGGCGCCGGTGGGCACGGCCTGGCCACCGCCTACTACCTCGCCAGGAACCACGGCATCACGAACGTCGCCGTCCTCGAACGCGGCTGGCTCGCGGGCGGCAACATGGCCCGCAACACCGCGATCATCCGCTCCAACTACCTCTGGGACGAGAGCGCGGCGCTCTACGACCACGCCCTCCGCCTGTGGGAGGGACTGTCCGAGGAGCTGGACTACGACATCCTGTTCAGCCAGCGCGGCGTGCTCAACCTCGCCCACAGCCTGCAGGACGTGCGCGACAGCGTGCGGCGCGTCGAGGCCAACCGGCTGCAGGGCGTCGACGCCGAGTGGCTGACCCCGGAGCAGGTCAAGGAGTTCTGCCCGGTCGTCAACGTCTCGCAGGACGCGCGGTATCCGGTGCTCGGCGCGACGTTGCAGCGGCGGGCGGGCATCGCCAAGCACGACCACGTGGCCTGGGCGTACGCCCGCGCCGCCGACGCGCTCGGCGTCGACCTCATCCAGAACTGCGAGGTCACCGGCATCACCGTGCGGGGCGACCGGGTCACCGGGGTGGAGACGTCCCGCGGCCCGATCGCCGCCGGCCGTGTGGCGCTCGCCGCCGCCGGGCACTCCTCGCTGCTGGCCGGGATGGCCGGGCTGCGGCTCCCCATCCAGAGCCATCCGCTCCAGGCGCTGGTCTCCGAACTGCTCGAGCCCGTGCACCCGTGCGTCGTGATGTCCAACGCCGTGCACGTGTACGTCAGCCAGGCGCACAAGGGCGAACTGGTGCTGGGCGCGGGCGTGGACCAGTACAACTCGTACGGCCAGCGCGGCGGTTTCCACGTGATCCGGCAGCAGATGGCGGCGGCGCTGGAGCTGTTCCCGGCGTTCGCGCGGGCCCGGGTGCTGCGCACCTGGGGCGGCGTCGTGGACGTGTCGCCCGACGCGTCGCCGATCGTCGGGCTGACGCCGGTCGACGGGCTGTACCTCAACTGCGGCTGGGGGACCGGCGGTTTCAAGGCCACCCCCGGAGCGGGCTGGGTGTACGCGCACACCATCGCGCACGACCGGCCGCACCCGCTGAACGAGCCGTACACCCTGGAGCGCTTCACCACCGGCGCGCTGATCGACGAGCACGGCGCGGCGGCAGTGGCCCACTGACCCGCACACGGGCCCGCGGCCCCGGCGCCCCCGGTACGGCACGCGGACGAGCACAGGAGACACCATGCAGCTGATTCCCTGCCCGTGGTGCGGTGACCGCGACGAAGTGGAGTTCCACTACGGCGGTCAGGCGCACCTCGTCCACCCGGCGGACCCCGACGCGCTCAGCGACGAGGAGTGGGCCGGCTACCTGTTCCTGCGGGACAACCCGAAGGGCTGGTTCGAAGAGCGCTGGAGCCACGCGGCGGGCTGCCGCCGGTGGTTCACCGTCGTCCGGCACACCGTCACGCACGAGGTGCGCGGCAGCCACCGTCCCGGCGAGCGGGTCGCGGTGAGCGCGTCATGAACAGCCACCGGATGCCCGCCGGCGGCCGCGTCGACCGCGCCCGCCCGCTCACGTTCACCTTCGACGGCACCGCCTACACCGGCTACGAGGGCGACACCCTCGCCTCGGCCCTGCTCGCCAACGGCGTCCGTACGGTCGCCACCAGCCTCGCGCACGGCCGCCCGCGCGGCGTCTACGCGGCGGGCGTCGACGAGCCCAACGCCCTGGTGGGGCTGGCCCCTTGGGCACCCGCGCCGGACGGGCGAGGCACGCACGGGCAGGGTGCGCCCGGGCAGGGTGCGCCCGGCCCCGGTCCGTACGCGCCCGCGCGGCCCGCCGAGCCGATGGCGCAGGCCACCGTGACCGAGCTGTACGACGGCCTGCGCGCCGTCTCCCTGCGCGGCAAGGGGCGGCTCGACCCGGACGAGCCGGGTGACCACGGCCGGCACGACACCATGCACGCGCACTGCGACGTGCTCGTCGTCGGCGCCGGCCCGGCCGGGCTGACCGCCGCCCGTACGGCCGCCGCCACAGGCGCCCGCGTCGTACTGCTCGACGAGCAGCCCGAGCTGGGCGGCAGCCTGCTCGGCACCCGCGAACGCGTCGCGGACCGGCCCGCGCTCGAGTGGGTGGGGCGTACGGCCGGCGAGCTGGCCGACCGCACGGAGACCACCGTGCTGACCCGTACGACCGCGCTGGGCTGCTACGACCACAACCACGTGGTGGCCGCCGAACGGCAGGCGCCCGCGTACGGCGGGGGCGGCCGGCTGTGGCTGATCCGCGCGCGCCGCGTCGTGTTCGCCACCGGCGCCCACGAGCGGCCGCTGCTGTTCGCCGACAACGACCGGCCCGGCGTCATGCTGGCGGGCGCGGCACGCACGTACGCCAACCGCTACGCCGCGCTGCCCGGCCGCCGCGCCGTCGTCTGCACCAACAACGACAGCGCGTACGCCGCCGCCCTCGAACTGGCCGACGCGGGCCTGGAGATCGCCCGGATCGCGGACGCCCGCGACGAGGTGCCGCCGTACTGGGCGGCGCTCTGCGCCGACCGGCACATCGAAGTGTCCGCCGGGCACGTCGCGGCCGGCAGCCGCGGCGGCGCGGACGGCGCCGTCACCGCCGCGCTCCTCGCGGCGCGGGACGCGGACGGCGCCGCGCCCGCCGCGCCCGAGGCCGTGGCCTGCGACCTGCTGCTGGTCAGCGGCGGCTGGAACCCGGCGGTGCAGCTGCACACGCAGTCCGGCGGCCGTACGCGCTACGACGAGCGGCTGTGCTGCCACGTCCCGTACGAGCCGGACCCGCGCCGCCGCGTCGCGGGCGCCGCGCGGGGCCTCGTACGGCTGGGGGACTGCCTCGCCGACGGCGCCGCCGCCGGCGCGGACGCCGCGACCGACCTGGGTCTGACCGCCGGGCAGACGCCGCGCCCGCCGGGCGCCTGGGAGCCCGAACCGGTGCCGCCGCGCTGGCCGCTGGCCCCGTACGGGGGCGACCTTGGGGCGCACTACGTCGACCTGCAGCGGGATGCCACGCTCGCCGGCATCGAGCGGGCCGTCGGCAGCGGCATGCGCTCCGTCGAGCACGTCAAGCGCTACACCACCATCGGCACCGCCCACGACCAGGGCCGCACCTCCGGTGTCACCGCCGCCGCGGCCACGGCCGCCGCGCTGGGCGTGCCGGTCGCGGAACTGGGCACGACGACGCACCGGCCGCCGTACACGCCCGTGCCGTTCGCGCTGCTCGCGGGCCGCGCGCGGGGGCGGCTGCACGACCCGGTGCGTACGACGCCGCTGCACGCCCGGCACGTCGCGCGCGGCGCCGTCTTCGAGGACGTCGGGCAGTGGAAGCGGCCCCGCTACTACCCGCTGCCCGGCGAGGACATGGCGGCGGCGGTGGACCGCGAGTGCCGGGCGGCCCGCGAGGGCGTCGCGTGCATGGACGTCTCCACCCTCGGCAAGATCGACATTCAGGGCCCGGACGCCGCCGAGTTCCTGAACCGGGTCTACACCAACGGCTTCGCCAAGCTCCGCGTCGGCTCCAGCCGTTACGGCGTCATGTGCACCGCCGACGGCATGGTCTTCGACGACGGCGTGACGATGCGGCTCGCCGAGGACCACTTCCGGATGAGCACCACCACCGGCAACGCCGCCGCCGTACTGGACTGGCTGGAGGAGTGGCTCCAGACGGAGTGGCCGGACCTGCGCGTGTTCTGCACCTCCGTGACCGAGCAGTGGGCCGGCGTCGCCGTGGCCGGCCCCCGCGCCCGTACGGTGCTGGCCCGGCTCGCCCCGGAACTGCCGCTGGACAACGCCGAGTTCCCGTTCATGGCGTGGCGCGACGCCGAGGTCGCCGGGCTGGCCGCGCGCGTCGCGCGGATCAGCTTCTCCGGCGAACTCGCCTTCGAGGTCTACGTCTCCGGCTGGTACGGCCGCGCCCTCTGGGACGCCGTCCTGGACGCCGGAGCGGACGAGGGCATCACGCCGTACGGCACCGAGACGATGCACGTGCTGCGGGCCGAGAAGGGCTACGTGATCGTCGGACAGGACACCGACGGCACCGTCACCCCGCAGGACCTGGGCATGGACTGGGTGGTGTCCAAGCGGAAGGACTTCATCGGCCGGCGCTCGTACACGCGCCCCGACACGGCCCGTACGGACCGCAAGCACCTCGTCGGGCTGCTCCCGTGGGACACGCGCGAACTCCTCCCCGAGGGCGGCCACATCACGGAGGACGACCCCGGCGAACGGCCCGCGACGCCGGTCCCGTCGCTCGGCCACGTCACCTCCAGCTACCGCAGCGCGGCGCTCGGCCGCACCTTCGCGCTCGCCCTCGTACGGGGCGGCCGGGAGCGCATCGGCGGCACGGTGCACGTGCCGCTCGGCGACCGGACCGTGGCCGCCGAGGTCACCGAGCCGGTCTTCTACGACAGGGAAGGGAGCCGCAGGGATGGCTGACACGGTCGCGACACTCCCCGGAACGCTCACCCACTCGGCGCCGCAGCCGCCGGAGCCGCCGCCGGGACAGCCGTACGGGCGGCGCTCACCGCTCCAGGACCGCGCGGACGAGCTGGCGCGGGCAGGACGCCCCGGACCGTACGGGGTGGAGCTGCGGGAGGTGCCGTTCCTCACGCAGTTCAACCTGCGCGTACGGGAGCGGGGCCCGCGGTCGGCGTACGGGTTGCTCCCCGCGGCGCCGCTCGACTTCCCGCTGCCGCTGGCCCTGCCCGGCACGCCCAACACGGTGCTGCGCTCCGGGGACCGTGCCGCCGTCTGGCTCGGCCCCGACGAGTGGCTGATCGTCACCCCGCCGGGCACGGCCGCCGAGACCGACGACACGCTGCGCGCCGCGGCGGACACGGCACGCGGCGCGGACGGCGGCGGCGAAGGCGGAGGCGGCTCCGGCTCCGGCAGCGACGGCGGCGTGGACATCGCGTACACCGACGTGTCCGCGCACAGCACCACGCTGCGGCTCGGCGGCGCCCGCGCACGGGACGTCCTGCGCAAGGTCTGCCCGATCGACCTGCACCCGCGGGTGTTCGGCAGCGGCGCGTGCGCGCAGACGCTGCTGGCGGGCGGGGCCCGGGTGCTGCTGGTGGCCGACCGGGAGCCGGACGGCTTCCTGGTCTTCGTACGCGCGTCCTTCGCCGACTACGTCACCGACTGGCTGCTCGACTCCATGACCGAGTACGCCGCGGGTGACGGGCACTTCAGGAACGAGGAAAGGTAGCTCATGGTGCAGCGTGTTCGTGGGTTGGTGGCTCCGGGTCGGGATGAGCCGGTGCGGGTGGAGACGGTGGTGGTGCCGGATCCGGGGCCGGGTGAGGCGGTGGTGGCCGTCCAGGCGTGCGGGGTGTGGCACGTACGCACCGAAGGGACGGTTCCGAGTTGAGCGGCGACCCCGGCTTCAGCAACTACCAGAACGAGATCTACCTCCACGGTCTCGAGGACCGCCACCCGCCCTTCACCACCGACTTCACCGCGCCCGAGGCGTCCGCGCGGGAGCGGCTGGACCCGGGCCCGTTCCGGTACGTGGCCGGTGCCGCCCGCCCCGGTGCCCGTCTGCGTGTGCGTCATGCTCTCCCCCGAATCCCGAATCCCGCTTCCCGGTCCCGCTTCCCGATCCCTCACGCCTGCTGCCCGGCCCCCGTCCGCGGCGGCCACCCGCGCGTACCGAGCGGTAGCTTTCCGGTCGGTTCTAGCGGGGACGGCCGCGCCACCGCAACGCGCCGCCGTACGGGCAAGGGCCCGGGCACGGTTCACCCGGCCGCGTGTCGCGCCGCGTACGCGTTGACGTCGCGCGTCGTTGAGCTGCGGTTTCACAAACGTACGGAGGGGCGCGGCGCCGCCGCGGTGCCCGTATGCTGGCTGATCAGTCGGATCGGCGATACACGAAAGCGGCAGTCATGCGCGTCTACGTCCCCCTGACCCTCCCCGCGCTGGCCGAGGCACACCGGGCGGGTGAGCTGGGCCCCGGCCCCCTCCGTGCGTACGCCGTGACCCCGGGGCTGCGGGAGTGGTACGTGTCCGACGACGTCGAGGAGCTGGAGTACGCGGCGCTCGGCCGCGCGGCACAGGCGTCTCTACGGCGCCTCGCCACGGACCCGTCGGCCGTACGGCGCCGGGTGGTCGTCGCGCTGGACGTGCCGGACGGCACGGCCGTCGCGGACCCGGACCGGGGGCTCGACCCGGCGGCGCTGGGCGAGGTGCGGATCGCGGAGGCGGTGCCGCTGTCGAAGGCCGCGGCGGTGCACGTGGACGCGGCGGACGCCGAGGCCGATGTCGCGGCCGCCGCCGAGGCGTTGGACGCGGCCGACGGGGGCGACGACGACGCCCAGTTCACGGTGGACGGTGCGGACGCGCACGAGCTGCTGTGGTTCGCCACGCAGGAGATCCCGAACCTGGTCGGCTAGGGCCGCCCGCGCGCTGCCGTACGGAAATCTGTTACCGGCCTGTCAGACCCGGCGCGTACCGTCGTGCTCATGGGATCGGGGAACGAGAACGGACACAAGCGGGGCCACGATGACCACGGCAAGCACCAGGATCACGGAGACCACAAGGACCGCACCGCCGGTGCCACCCACATCGTCTGGGACTGGAACGGCACGCTCCTGCACGACATCCACGCGGTGATCGCCGCGACCAACGCCTCCTTCACGGAGCTCGGCCTGCCGCCGATCACCCTCGACCGCTACCGCGAGCTGTACTGCGTGCCGGTGCCGCGCTTCTACGAGCGGCTGATGGGGCGGCTGCCGACGGACGAGGAGTGGGAGGTGATGGACACCATCTTCCACCGGCACTACTGGCAGCAGGCCGAGGGCGTCGGACTGACCGAGGGCGCCGCCGAGCTGCTCGCCGCGCGCCAGGAGGCCGGGCACACGCAGTCGCTGTGTTCGCTGGCCCCGCACGACAGACTGGTGCCGCTGGTGCGGACGCACGGCATCGACGGGCACTTTCTGCGCGTGGACGGCGTGCGCGGCGGCAGATCCGGCGGCAGCAAGGCGGAGCAGATGGCGCGCCATCTGGGGGCGCTGGACGGCGTCGAGGCGGCCCGTACGGTCGTGGTGGGGGACGCCCTGGACGACGCGCTCGCGGCCGCGCACGTGGGCGCGGGGGCGGTGCTGTACACGGGGGGTTCGCACAGCCGGGCCAGCCTGTCGGAGGCCGGGGTTCCGGTCGTCGACAGCCTTGCCGAGGCCGTCGAAACCGCAGAGCGTATCGCCTCATCTCTCTAGCGCCGCTGGCCACTTCGGCCAAGTTCGCCCCCCGGTTTTGTACGCATACGGGCCATGACGGGCCCCTGCTCCGGGGAGATAGCCTTGCGCTCGTGATCAGCGCCATATCCGCCGGAGGCGACGAAGCCTCGGCCCCGCGCCCACCGTGCGACAGCGCTCGGGCTGCCGCTGTTCACCTCTCGTGGCATACCGTCGAGCCTGAGCGGACACACCGCGTTTCGACGTCATGCCCCCGCCACACCGACGTCACGCAACGGCGCGCGACAGGAGCCAGAGGACATGCCAACCAAGCTGGACGAAGCAAAGGCCGAGCGGCTCGCGGAGGCCGTACGGGTAGCCGAGCAGAATCCGATCGGAGGTCAGGCGGAGCAGGGACTGGGGAGTGACACCCTCGCCGTCTACCTCCGGCGCTACTACCTGCACACCGCCCCCGAGGACCTGACCGACCGCGACCCGGTCGACATCCTCGGCGCAGCGCTCGCCCACCACCGCCTCGCGGAGCACCGGCCGCAGGGCACGGCGAACGTACGGGCCTACACCCCGACCGTCGACGAGCACGGCTGGACCTGCACCCACACCGTCGTCGAAGTCGTCACGGACGACATGCCCTTCCTCGTCGACTCGGTCACCAACGAGCTGTCCCGGCAGGGCCGTGGCATCCACGTGGTCATCCACCCGCAGATCACCGTCCGCCGCGATGTGACCGGCAAGCTGCTGGAGGTGCTGGACGTCGGCCGGGACACGCGCTCGGACCGTGACGCGCCCTCCCGCGAGCTGCCGCACGACGCCGTGACGGAGTCCTGGATCCACGTCGAGATCGACCGCGAGACGGACCGGGAGGACCTCAAGCAGATCAACTCCGATCTGCTGCGCATCCTCTCCGACGTGCGGGAGGCCGTGGAGGACTGGCACAAGATGCGCGCCGCCGCGCTGCGCATCGCCGAGGAGCTGCCCGCCGAGCCGACCGCCGACGACCTGCGGGACCTGGAGGTGGAGGAGGCCCGCGAGCTGCTGAACTGGCTCGCGGACGACCACTTCACGTTCCTGGGCTACCGCGAGTACGAGCTGGCGTCCGAGCCCTCCGACGGCGGTGAGGAGCTGCTGCTGTCCGCCGTGCCCGGCACGGGGCTGGGCATCCTGCGCGCCGACCCGCGCCACACCGACGACCAGGGCCACCCGGTCTCGCCGTCGTTCAACCGGCTTCCGGCCGACGCCCGCGCGAAGGCGCGCGAGCACAAGCTGCTGGTGCTGACGAAGGCGAACAGCCGCTCGACCGTGCACCGCCGCTCGTATCTCGACTACGTCGGGGTGAAGAAGTTCGACGCCGACGGCAACGTCATCGGGGAGCGCCGCTTCCTCGGCCTGTTCTCGTCGTCCGCCTACACCGAGTCCGTCCGCCGGGTGCCCGTCATCCGCCGCAAGGTCGCCGAGGTGCTGTCCACGGCGGGCTTCACGCCGGACAGCCACGACGGCCGCGACCTGCTGCAGATCCTCGAGACGTATCCGCGCGACGAGCTGTTCCAGACGGGCGTTGAGCAGCTGCGCTCCATCGCCACCTCCGTGCTCTACCTCCAGGAGCGCCGCAAGCTGCGGCTGTATCTGCGGCAGGACGAGTACGGGCGGTACTACTCCGCGCTGGTCTACCTGCCCCGCGACCGCTACACAACGGGCGTACGCCTCCGCCTGATCGACATCCTCACCGAGGAACTGGGCGGCACCAACGTCGACTTCACCGCCTGGAACACCGAGTCGATCCTCTCCCGGCTGCACTTCGTCATCCGCGTCACGCCCGGCAGCGAGCTGCCCGAGCTGACCGACGAGGACGCCGACCGGATCGAGGCGAGGCTGGCCGAGGCGGCCCGCTCCTGGCAGGACGGCTTCAACGAGGCGCTGGTCGCCGAGTGCGGCGAGGAGCAGGCCGCCGAGCTGGCGCACCGCTACGCCAACGCCTTCCCGGAGGGGTACAAGGCGGACTTCCCGCCCCGTGCCGCCGTGGCCGACCTGCAGTACCTGCAATCCCTCAGCACTCGCGAGGACGTGGAGGCGGCGGACCGCGCCGAGGACTTCGCGCTGAGCCTGTACGAGCCGGTGGGCGCCGGGCCCGGCGAGCGCCGCTTCAAGATCTACCGCACGGGCGAGCCCGTCTCGCTCTCCGCCGTCCTCCCGGTGCTCCAGGCGCTGGGCGTGGAGGTCGTCGACGAGCGCCCGTACGAGCTGCGGTGCGCCGACCGCAGCAAGGCGTGGATCTACGACTTCGGGCTGCGGATGCCCGCCGCCCAGCTGCAGGAGTTCGGGGACGACGCACGGGACCGCTTCCAGGAGGCGTTCGCCGCCGTCTGGACCGGGCAGGCCGAGAACGACGGCTTCAACACCCTGGTCTTCTCCGCCGGTCTCGACTGGCGGCAGGCGATGGTGCTGCGGGCGTACGCGAAGTACCTGCGCCAGGCGGGCGCCACGTTCAGCCAGGACTACATGGAGGACACCCTCCGGCACAACGTCCACACCACCCGGCTGCTGGTGAACCTGTTCGAGGCGCGGATGTCCCCGGAGCGCGTCTCCGCCGGGCACGAGCTGACCGACGGGCTGCTGGAGGAGGTGGAGGGCGCCCTGGACCAGGTGGCCAGCCTGGACGAGGACCGCATCCTGCGTTCGTTCCTGACCGTCATCAAGGCGACCCTGCGCACCAACTACTTCCAGCAGGACAGCGCCGGCAGTCCGCACACGTACGTCTCGATGAAGCTGGACCCGCAGCAGATCCCCGATCTGCCGGCGCCGCGGCCCGCGTACGAGATCTGGGTGTACTCGCCCCGGGTCGAGGGCGTCCACCTGCGGTTCGGCAAGGTCGCACGCGGCGGGCTGCGCTGGTCCGACCGGCGGGAGGACTTCCGTACGGAGATCCTCGGCCTGGTGAAGGCGCAGGAGGTGAAGAACACCGTCATCGTGCCGGTCGGCGCCAAGGGCGGCTTCGTCGGCAAGCAGCTGCCCGACCCGGGCACGGACCGGGACGCCTGGCAGGCGGAGGGCATCGCCTGCTACAAGACGTTCATCTCGGGGCTCCTGGACATCACCGACAACCTCGTCGGCGGCGAGGTCGAGCACCCCGCGGACGTCGTGCGGCACGACGGCGACGACACGTACCTGGTGGTCGCGGCCGACAAGGGCACCGCGCAGTTCTCCGACATCGCCAACGAGGTGGCGGTGGCGTACGGGTACTGGCTGGGCGACGCGTTCGCCTCCGGCGGCTCGGCGGGGTACGACCACAAGGGCATGGGCATCACCGCGCGCGGCGCCTGGGAGTCCGTGAAGCGGCACTTCCGCGAGCTGGAGCACGACACGCAGACGCAGGACTTCAGCGTGGTCGGCATCGGTGACATGTCCGGCGACGTGTTCGGGAACGGCATGCTGCTCTCCGAGCACATCCGGCTGGTGGCCGCCTTCGACCACCGGCACATCTTCCTCGACCCGAACCCGGGCGCGGCCGTGTCGTACGCCGAGCGCCGCCGGGTCTTCGAGCTGCCGCGCTCCTCCTGGGCGGACTACGACACCGGGACGATCTCCGCGGGCGGCGGAGTCCACCCGCGGAGCGCCAAGGCCATCCCGATCACCCCGCAGGTGCGTACGGCACTGGGCATCGCGGCGGGCATCTCCAAGATGACCCCGGCGGAGCTGATGAAGGCGATCCTGCGGGCGCCCGTCGACCTGCTGTGGAACGGCGGCATCGGCACGTACGTGAAGGCGCACACGGAGACGCACGCGGACGTCGGCGACAAGGCCAACGACGCGATCCGGGTGGACGGCCAGGAGCTGCGCGTGAAGGTCGTGGGGGAGGGCGGCAACCTGGGCCTGACCCAGCTGGGCCGCATCGAGTTCGCCACGCACGGCGGCCGGATCAACACCGACGCGATCGACAACAGCGCCGGTGTGGACACCTCCGACCACGAGGTGAACATCAAGATCCTGCTCAACGCGGTCGTCAGCAACGGCGACATGACCGTCAAGCAGCGCAACGCCCTGCTGGCCGAGATGACCGACGAGGTCGGCGAGCTCGTCCTGCGGAACAACTACGCGCAGAACGCCGCCCTCGGCAACTCCCTGGAGCAGGCGCCCAGTCTCCTCCAGGCCAACCAGCGCCATATGCGGGCGCTGAGCAAGGAGGGCCGGCTCGACCGCGGGCTGGAGTTCCTGCCGTCCGACAAGCAGATCCGGGAGCGGCTCGCCGGCGGTCTGGGCCTGACCCAGCCCGAGCTGGCCGTGATGCTCGCCTACACCAAGATCACGGTGACGGAGGAGCTGGTCCAGAGCCCGCTGCCGGACGATCCGCACCTCCAGCGGCTGGCGCACGCGTACTTCCCGCGGCAGCTGCGCGAGCGCTTCCCGGACGAGATCGACCACCACGCGCTGCGCCGCGAGATCGTGACGACGCTGCTCGTCAACGACACGGTCAACACGGGCGGTTCGACGTTCCTGCACCGGATCAAGGAGGAGAGCGGCGCCAGCACCGAGGAGATCGTACGGGCGCACACCGCGGCCCGCGCGATCTACGGCCTCGGCGCCATCTGGGACGAGGTCGAGTCGCTGGACAACGTGGTGGCGGCCGACATCCAGACCAAGATCCGGCTGCACTCGCGGCGGCTCGTCGAGCGCGCCACCCGCTGGCTGCTCAACAACCGGCCGCAGCCGCTGCTGCTCGCCGACACCATCGAGCTGTTCAGCGACCGGGTCGCCACGGTGTGGGCGGAGCTGCCGAAGCTGCTCAAGGGCGACGACCTGGAGTGGTACCAGAAGGTGCACGACGAGCTGGCCGCCGCGGGCGTTCCGGCCGAGCTGTCGCTGCGGGTCGCGGGCTTCTCGGCGGCCTTCCCGGCGCTGGACGTGGTCGCGGTGGCGGGCCGTACGGGCAACGAGCTGCTGGACGTCGCCGCGGTCTACTACGACCTGGCCGACCGGCTCGGCATCACGCAGCTCCAGGAGCGGGTCGGCGCGCTGCCCCGCGCGGACCGCTGGCAGTCCACCGCGCGGGCGGCGATCCGCGAAGACCTGTACGCCGCACACCAGTTGCTCACCGCCGACGTGCTGGCGGCGGGCAGCGGCGCGCAGACGGCGGAGCAGCGCTACGCGGCGTGGGAGGAGAAGAACTCCGCGATCCTCTCCCGTGCCCGCGCGACGCTCGACGAGATCCACGCCTCGGACACGTTCGATCTGGCCAACCTATCGGTGGCGATGCGCACCATGCGCACGCTGCTGCGGTCGAACCGCTGAGCCCGTTGAGCCCGCTGCCCCCACGGCGGCTGTGACCGGCTGACACAGGGGGCGTCCCGGTGCCGCGCGCACCCGGGCGCCCCCTGTGCCTCCGGGCCGTTCAGGCGTCCGTACACGGCGTTCCACGGCGCGTTCGGGGTCCTTCGGGACGTTCCGGACGCGAGTGGCAGCGATCACATCCCTCATTCGAGCCACACCGGCGATTGCTCCCGGTTGAGTCCTTCCACCCTGCGTACTTTCGGTCAGATGGCGTCCGACACTCTCTCCCACGCCCGCGCGTCCGCGGGGACGGGGAGCGCCGCGGCACGGAGCCGTGACCCGTTCCTCGACAACGCGAAGTTCCTGCTCATCGTGCTGGTGGTGATCGGGCACAGCTGGGGACCGCTGGAGGACGAGATAAGAGCGGTGAAGGCGGGGTACCTCCTCGTCTACGCCTTCCACATGCCCGCCTTCGCGCTGCTGTGCGGCCATCTCGCGCGGAGCTTCACGGGGCGCCCGGACCAGATCAGAAAGCTCGTCAGCAATGTCCTGGTGCCGTATCTGATCTTCGAGACGCTGTACGCGGGGATGTACGCGGTGGTGTGGGACCAGCCGTTCTCGATCACGCCGACGGAGCCGCGCTACCTCACCTGGTTCCTGCTGGCGCTGTTTTTGTGGCGGCTCACGGTGCCCCTGTGGCGCGCGCTGCGCCACCCGGTCGCGGTGGCCGCGCTGGTGTCCGTGGCGGCGGGCATCACGGGCATGGGCTACGACCTCGCGCTGCCGCGGGTGCTGATGTTCCTGCCGTGGTTCGTGCTGGGGCTGCGGCTGCGCCGCGAGCAGTTCGCGCCGCTGCGCACCCGGGGAGCGCGCTGGCTGGCGGTGCCGGTGCTGCTCTGCGCGGGCGCGGGCGCGTACTGGGCGGCGCCGCGCACCAGCGGCGGCTGGCTGCTGATGCAGTGGAGCGGCGCGGACATGGGTGTGCCGGCGGCCACGTACGTGCTGATGCGGCTCGCGCTGTTCGGGCTCGCGGCGGTTCTGATGTGCGCATTTCTCGCGCTCGTACCGGGAAGGGCTACTGTTTACACTGCGCTCGGAGCGGTCACGCTGTATCCGTACTTGATGCACGGGCTGTTCGTGAAGACCGTGGAGGGCAGCGGCGGATACGACGTGATCGCGGCCGGCGGACTCCCGGTGGCCGCGTTGCTGACGGTCCTCGCGGGTGTGCTGGCGGTAGTGCTGAGCAGCGCGCCCGTACGGCGTGTGGCCTGGCCGCTCGTCGAGCCGCGGCTTCCGCGGTGGCTGTGGAGTCCGGCGGACGCACAGTCACACGGGCCTCCGCGGCCACCCGAGCCACAGCAGCCTCTGAAGTCGACCGGAGTCAACTCGCCGTAGCGGCTTCGCTCAGACAAGTTGAACACCAGATGTCCAACACCCGGCCAACGATGGAACATTCCCGTGTGAAGTCCAGGGCAACCATCGGCTACCGGCAACCGTCCTCTATACAGTCTTCAGATATGTCCACCGCCGAGGAGGCCCCCTCCGTTATGACTGCAGCCGCCACCGCTTCCACGGCTGAAGAGCTGCCCGCCCCGAAGTCCTTCTACGACGTCCCGGGCTGGTTCTACAACACAGACGTCGTCCTCTTCGACTGGTTTCTGAAGCGCCAGGAGACCGAGGACATCCACGGCGATCTGCTGGAGATGGGCGCGTACATGGGGAAGAGCGCCATCCTCATGCGCGCGTACCTGCGCGACGACGAGACGTTCACCGTCTGCGACCTCTTCGACTCGGACGCGCCGGACGAGCACAACGAGCGCGAGATGAGCGGCTCGTACTCCACGCTGACGCGTCGCTCGTTCGAGGCCAACTTCCTCTCGTTCCACGACGAGCTGCCGCGTGTCATCCAGGCCCCGACCTCCGTGGTGCCCGAGGAGGTCAAGGCGGACAGCTGCCGCTTCGTGCACGTGGACGCCTCGCACCTGTACGAGCACGTGCACCCCGACATCGGCAACGCCCGCGAGGCGCTGTCCGGGGACGGCCTCGTGGTGCTGGACGACTACCGCTCCAGCCACACCCCCGGCGTCGCCTGCGCCACCTGGCAGGCAGTGCTCGAGGGCGGGCTGAAGCCGATCTGCGTCAGCAGCAACAAGTTCTACGGCACCTGGGGTGACCCGAAGCCGGTCCAGGACCGGCTGCACGCGGAGCTGAAGGAGCGGGGCAACTTCTGGCTCCAGTGGCAGGAGGTCGCCGGGCACCGGATGCTGCTGGTCGGCGGGCGCAAGGCGACGCCGCCGAAGCTGCCCGTCTCCAAGCACAAGGCCACCGCCGACACCGCCGCCGACGGCGCGGCCGCGCAGGCCCCGAAGTCCGGGCAGGCCTCGCAGTCCAAGGCGGCGGCCAAGCCCGCCCCGGCGCCGCGGCGCCCGCGGTCCCGGCTGCGCAAGGTGGCGATCGACGTGCTGCCGCCGGTGGTCACCCGGGCGGTGGTGCGGGCACGGAAGCGCGGCAGGTGAGGCTGCTGGCCGGCGTTCTGAAGCCAGGACATGGGGGTCTTACGGCCCCCATGTGGGAAGATCTCCCAACACATCGACATACGCATGGATATAGGACTCTCCCTGGTCGACGGCCGTTGATCCTTCGGCCGCTTCCAGGTGATCGTTTCTGCCCGCCCGACAGCAGGCACTTGGCGATCTTGTCCGCCAAGGAATGGTGATAATGCCCCGTCTCAGCGTCATCGTCCCCGTATTCAAAGTTCAGGGTTATCTGCGCGAGTGCATGGACTCGGTGCTCGGCCAGTCGTTCAGAGACCTCGAAGTGATCGCGGTAGACGACTGCTCCCCGGACGGCAGCGGCCGCATTCTCGACGAGTACGCCGCGCGTGACGACCGTGTCACCGTGCTCCACCTACCCGAGAACGTCGGTCTCGGGCGCGCCCGCAACGCCGGGGTGGAGCACGCCACCGGTGACTATCTGCTCTTTCTCGACAGCGACGACAGCTACTCGGACGGCGCGCTGGACGCCATCGTCCGCCAGCTGGATGCCTGCGGGGAGCCGGACGTGCTGGTCTTCGACCACGTCCGGCACTACTGGTGGAACGGTGTGCGGGAGAGCATCTTCGGCGACCTGCTGGCCTCCACGGGCACCCGTGCGGAGAGCGTCTTCGAGAACCCGGAGCTGCTCCGGCTGTTCGCGGTGGCCTGGAACAAGGCGTACCGCCGGGAGTTCTACCAGGAGCACGAGCTGTCGTTCGAGCCCGGCCTGTACGAGGACGCGCCGCTCGCGTACGAGGCGATGATCTCCGCGGAGACCATCGGCTGCCTGTCGCGCCCCTGCGTCATCTACCGTCAGCGGCCGCAGGGCGCCATCACCAGGTCGCCCGGCAAGAAGCACTTCGACATCTTCCCGCAGTACGAGTCGCTGTTCGCGTTCATCGACAAGCGGCCGCACCTGGACTCGCTGCGTCCGCTGCTGTTCGAGCGGATGATCAGCCACTACGGGTTCTGCATCCAGCGGCCCGACCGGGTGCACCCGCACGACCGGCGGAAGTACTTCCGTATCGCCGCCCGGCACTACCGCCGCTACCGTCCCGACGGGTTCACGCCGCCCTCGGGCCGCGCGGGTCTGCCGTTCCGGCTGATGGCCGCCCGCTCGTACCTGGGCTTCGCGCTGCTCGAGACCGCGAAGCAGGCCCGCCGGTCACTGCGCAAGCAGGCGCGGAAGGTCAAGCACGGGCTGGGCCGCGCTGTGTACAAGGCGTACTACGCGTTCCAGCGGAAGCTGCCGCTGGACGAGAAGCTCGTCGTCTACAGCGCGTACTGGGACCGCGGGGTCTCCTGCAACCCGGCCGCGATCCAGCGCAAGGCCGCGGAGCTGGCGCCGGACCTGAAGGCCGTGTGGGTCGTGCGCCCCAGCGCGGCGGCGGACCTGCCCAAGGGCACCGACTACGTGCTGCCGCGCTCGCCGCGCTACTGGCGGACGATGGCCCGCGCCAAGTACCTGGTGAACAACGTCAACTTCCCCGACTTCGTGGAGAAGCGCGCCGGGCAGATCCATCTGCAGACGCACCACGGCACGCCGCTGAAGTCGATGGGCCTGGACCAGCAGCAGTTCCCGGCCGCCGGGATGAGCTTCCGCGCGCTCCTGCGGCGCGCGGCCCGCTGGGACTACAGCGTGTCCGCCAACCCGCACTCCACCGAGGTGTGGGACCGGGTCTACCCGTGCCCGTACGAGCACCTGGAGACGGGCTACCCGCGGAACGACGTCTACGCCACCGCCACCGAAGAGGACGTCCTGGAGATCCGGAGCAAGCTGGGCATCGCCCCGGACAAGATCGCGCTGCTGTACGCGCCCACGATGCGGGACTACCGCAAGGGCTTCGTGCCGCAGCTCGACCTGGAGCGGGTCAGCCGTGAACTGGGCGACAAGTACGTGCTGCTGGTCCGCACCCACTACTTCTACGGTGCCAACCAGGCGCTCAGCGAGCTGCAGGAGCGCGGCGTGCTGAGGGACGTGTCGCGCTACCCGAGCATCGAGGAGCTGAACCTCGCGTCGGACGCGATCATCACGGACTACTCGTCGGTGATGTTCGACTACGCCGTGCTCGACCGCCCGATCGTCAGCTACGTCCCCGACTGGGAGGCGTACCGCGCATCCCGCGGCACGTACTTCGACCTGGTCTCCGGCCGCAAGGGCGAGACGCCCGGCGCGGTCGCCCGCAGCGAGGACGAGCTGATCGAGACGTTCACCTCGGGCGCCTGGGACAGCCCGCGTACGACGGAACTGCGGGCGGCGTTCCGCGAGCGGTTCTGCCCGTACGACGACGGGCACGCCGCCGAGCGGGTCGTACGCCGGGTCTTCCTGCGCGAGGGCGAGAGCGCTCTGCCGCAGGTGGTGCCGGTGGCCGAGCGGCAGCCCGCGAAGCCGCCGAGGCTCGCGGAGCCGCCGCCCGAGTCGTCCAAGGTGCGCGTCCCGTCCGTTACTTGAGAATCAGTCGGCAGCAGTCGCCGAGCCCGCCGCGGAACCCGCGGCGGGTTCGGCGTTTTCCGGGCCCTCCGGGGCCGGCGCCTGCTGCTGGGCGGGCGGCACCGGTGCGGCGGCGGGTGCCGCCGTGGCAGCGGGCTCGCCGCGGCCGGCCAGCATGCGGTCCACGACGCGGGCCGCCGCCTGCCCGTCGTCCAGGTCGCAGAACGCCTGCCGGAACTGCGCGTACCGCTCCTCGTGCGCCGCCGCGACCGCGTCCGCGTCCGTCAGGGCCGCGATCACCTCGTCGGAGCGGGCGAGCAGCGGGCCCGGTGCGCGTTCCTCGAAGTCGAAGTAGAAGCCGCGCAGGACGTCGCGGTAGCGCTCCAGGTCGTACGTGAAGAACAGTATGGGCCGCCCGGTGTGCGCGAAGTCGAACATCAGCGACGAGTAGTCCGTGATCAGCACGTCCGAGATGAGCAGCAGCTCCGCGATGTCCGGCCAGGCCGACACGTCGCGTACGAAGCCGTCGCCCGTGCCCGGCACCGCGTCCGCCACCAGGTAGTGCTTGCGGACCAGCAGCACGTGGTCGGCGCCGAGTGCCGCGTGTGCCGCGTCCAGGTCGAGGCGCAGGTCGAACTTGCAGTTGCTGCGGTCGAAGCGGTTGTCGTCCCGCCAGGTCGGCGCGTACAGCACGATGCGCTTGTCCTCGGGGATGTCGAGCCGCTTGCGCACCTCGCGGGCGTGCTTGTCGCGGTCCTCGGCGTACAGCAGATCGTTGCGCGGGTAGCCGGACTCGAGGATCTCGCCCTCGTAGCCGAAGGCACGGCGCAGGATCGGGGTGCTGAACCGGTTGGGCGACAGCAGCAGGCTCCACTGCGCGGACCGCTCGGTCAGGCTGGCCAGGTACTCGTGGTTCGCGAACGTCATGTCCGCCAGGTCCAGCCCGATGCGCTTGAGCGGGGTGCCGTGCCAGGTCTGTACGGCGGTCTGCCCCTCGCGCCGCTCGAACCAGCGCGGGAAGTGTGTGTTGCCGACGAGCCACCGGCTGCGGGCGAGCGCCTCGTGCCACTCGGCGCTGCCCTGCACCACCGCGCGGGCGCCGGGAGGTACGAGGGCCTGCCCGTCGCGTACGGCCCACAGGTGCTCGACCTCGGTGCCGCGGCGCAGCAGCTCCTCGTGCAGCGCGCGCGGCGAGTCCGAGAACTGGCGGCCGTCGAAGCTGTTGTAGAGGACGGCGTCGCGCAGCGGGCGGCGGCGGGCCGCCGGGTAGAGGACGGTCTGCAACTGGTGCTGGCGGTACGTGCCCCGCTCGCGTACGCCCAGGACGGAGCCGGAGAGCAGGAACAGCCGGTCGTGGAACCGCCGTTCGAGGGTGAAGTCCCGCTCGCCCGCGTACGTCTCCGGCAGCGTGCCGAGCAGCGCGGGGCGCAGCCGCAGCGGAACGTCCCCGTCGCGGGTGTCCGCGCCCAGCGCGCGGAAGAACGGGTACCAGCGGCCCTGGCGCAGCGGCAGCCCGCCGGGCGCCGCGTCCTCCGGGCGCAGCCGTGCGGTGAAGCGGCCGCCGTCCCGCTCGACGGGCACGGCCACCTCCTCGCGGTGGCCGCTGTGCTGCCAGATCAGCTCGACGGCGGCGGCCGCGCGTACGCCCTCCGGGGCCTCGGGGAAGGTGCCGGACACGGTGAGTTCGCCGTCCGGGCTCCAGGCGAGCGCGTCCGCGACGGGCTGGACGGCCCGGTCGGTGAGGACGAGGTGGCCGGACGCGTCGGGGGTCAGGCACAGTTCGCGGAAGGTGCCGTCGCCGGTCAGGGGGTAGCGGCCGAGGGCCGTGTCCTCCGGGGCGACGATCCGGCACTGCGAGCTGTCCTTGAAGACCAGGCTCGCGCGCCAGGTGTGCGAGGGGGCCGGTACGGGAGCGGGCGTGGCGGTCTCCGCGGCGGCGTCCGCCTCGGCCGGGCGGGGGCCGTCCGCCGTGTCCGCGGCGGCTGTATCGGCTGTGTCCGCTGTATCGGCGGGGTCGGCGGGGTCGGCGGGGGCGGCGGGGTCCGCCCCGTTGGCGCCGTCCTCGGTGGCCCGCTCCCCGTTGTCTCCGTTGTCTCCGTTGTCTGTACTGCTCGAATTATCGGTGATGTCTGCGTCATCCGTGTCGTCCCCGTGCGCCGCGCTCTGCGCGGTGCCGGCCGCCGCGAGGTCCGCGAGCGGGACTCGTATCGTGAAGACGTCCCGGCCGTCGGCCTCCGTCCGTACCGTCCGCACCGGGTACTCGCGGCTGGTCTCCGCCTCCCCGTGCCCGGTGCGCAGCACCATGGTGGCGGGCTTGCGCCCTTCCCGTACGGTGCCGGTCAGCTCCAGTTCGCCGCCTTCCATGCGGTGTCCGGTGAGCCGCGCGCCGATCTCCTCGACGCTGATCCGGAGCTGCCCGTGCCGGAACACCGGCACGATCCGCCGCCCGTCGCCCGTCTCGAGCGCCAGCGGCTGCTTCCCCGAGCCGTCGCCGCCCGGGCCCACGCCGGCGTGCCGCAGCAGTCCGCCGGTGAGGACGCCGAGGCCCAGCGTCCAGACGCCGGTCCGCTCGTCCCGCCCGAGCGCCTTGAGCAGCCGGGCGGGGTCCACGGTGATCTCGAAGCCGGACGAGTCGTACGAGTGCAGCCGCTGCCGCGAGTACGACGTCGCCTCGGGCGCCGGGACCGTACGCACGCGCACCGGCGTACGCATCCTGCTGCCGCGCCGGCGCAGCCAGCCGATCTTCCGTGACTGGCGGGGGTGTTCGGCGTCGAGGGAGCGCACGTACGCGTAGCCGCGCAGCCGCAGCGTGCCGTCCGGCAGCCAGCGGCACTCCTGGAGCCGGGCGATCAGCGGCAGGTCGTCCTTGGCGGGGCGGGCGAGCCGGCGCGGGACGTCGATCTCGCTGCCGTCGGGGCGCAGGAACGCCGCGCCGCGCGCCCGTGCGCCGGTGACACGGAACACGCGCGGGTTGTCCCGCTCGAAGGCGAGCGCGTCGAGCAGATCGGCCATGCGGCCCGTACGGGCCAGCTCCCACTTCATGCGGGCGGCCACCGGCAGGCCCTCGAACACGTCCGTGGTGACGCGCGAGACGAAGTCGGCGGCGAGTTCGGCGAAGAGGGCGCGGAACTCCTCGCCGGCGCCCGGGAGTTCCTTCATGAACGGCATCAGGTCGCCGGTCAGAGCCGTCGCGTCGTAGTCGGCCTTGGCGCCCTGCCGCGCGTCGGACGTCCAGCCGCCCAGCAGGCGGCTCACGCCGTCCGCGACGGTCATCGCGTCCCGCAGGGCCCCCGGGTCGGTGCGCGGGCGCGGGGTGTGCCCGTCGCCCGGCTCGCGCCAGTGGCACACGGCGTCGCTCAGCACGTCGACGGAGGTGGCGAGGTAGTGCGCGGGCAGCGCCACGGCGGTGTCCGGGGCGAGCGCGCCCTCTCCGGCCACGCCGGCGGGCCAGCCGAGGTCGAGCCAGTCCCAGAACGTACGGCGGAAGACTTTGTTCCGGACGGTCCGGTCGTGGATCAGCGGCCGGTGCTGGTTGAGGTGCGTACGCGGGCGGTTCTTGGCGGTCGCCTTCTTGACCGGGCCGTACGGGCTCAGCAGGGGCTGTCCGCTGTCGTCCGTGCCCAGCCGCAGGATGCCGCCGGTGGCGAAGTCGGAGCCGGTCTCGTCCAGGGTGCCGAGGAGCAGCTCGTACGCGCGGGGCGGCACGGTGTCCGCGCCGTCGGCGAACGCGAGGTAGGTGCTGCCGGAGTCGGCGTGCCGGGTGCCCGCGGCGCGGGCGTCGGCGGTCTCGTCCGCCGCGAGCCGCACCACGCGGAACCGGTCGTCGCCTTCGGCGAACTCCAGGGCGGGCGCGAGCTGTCCGTCCGCGGGGGCACCGTCCGCGGGGCTGCTCACGCGCGGGTCGTCGACCAGTATCACCTCGAGGTCGCCCATGGTCTGGGCGGCGAGGGAGCGCAGGCACTCCGGGAGGTGGGGTCCGGCGTTCCGGACGGGGACGACGACGGTGAGACGAGGGCTCATTCGGGGACACGACCGTTCATAGACTCTTCCTTCTGCTGACTGCGACCGGAAGCCAGCGGATGTGGCCCCGGTCACCGGAAGCGGATCTTCCGGATGACCGGGCCCGCACAGGCTCTCATCCGCAGACTGAAGCCTTCCGATCGGCCGACGATAGTCGCTGTGCCGTGCTCCGTGCCCAGTCCCGCAGCTGGGGCAGGCGTTCGGGGCCGGTGAGGGCGCTGCGGTGCACGTAGTCGCCGCCGCTCCGCTCGCGCAGCAGCGGGCGGTAGCCGTGCGCCTCGAGCCGCTCCGGGGTGAGGCCGGCGGCGCGGGCAAGCGGGCCGTCGGCGCGTACGAACTCCGGACGCACCCGCTCCAGTACGAGCGCGCCCAGGACGTGCGCACGAAGCGCCCCCGAGCCCGTACGGGAGCCGCCGCCCGGCACGGGTCCGGCACGCCCGTCGGCCAGGTCCAGGACGCGTACGCGTACACGGGCGGTGCCGGTGCCGGTGTCCGGGGCGCCGTCCGGTGCGGCGAGCACGACGGTGCTCCGTGCCAGGCCCAGCCGGTGCGCGTACGCGGCGAACAGCGCGGCCTGCCGTGCCTCGCCAGGCCGTTCCGTACGGGCGCACGGTCCCGGAGCCAGGACACCGGTGGCGGGCTCCGGGTGCGCGGCCAGGGAGAGCGCCAGCGCGCAGCCGAGGGCAATCGTCAACGCGCCGTGCGCGTACGGGCGTTCGGCCTGCCGCAGCAGCGCGCCCAGCAGGTGCCGCCCCCTGCCGCCCCGCGTGAGCGCCAGGGCCAGTACGGCGGACGCGAGCAGCGGCACCGCGGCAGCCCCGGGGCGCGCGCCGGCGCCCGCGGGCCAGGGCCCGGCCGCCGCGTGCTGCCACAGCGGCACGGCGCACAACGGGAGTCCGCAAGCGAGCACGTAGCCGGCCGCCGCACGCAGCAGCGCGTGCGGGTGCCCGCGCGGCAGCCGGAGCAGGACCAGCAGCGGGTACGCGGCGGCGAACCCGGCGGCATCCGGCCGTACGCCCGCCGTAAGCGCGGCGAGCAGGCCCTCGGTCACCGCCGTACGGGGGCTCAGCAGCCGCCCGTACGTGATCCCGCGGACGAGGGTGAGGGTGAGGAGCGCCACGGCGAGCGCGTACACCGGGCTGCGGGGCCCGGAGAACAGCCAGGCCGCGGCCGGTTCGTGCCAGGCGAGCGCGCATGCGGCGAGCAGCACCGCGGGCCGGGCGGGCAGGTGCGGCAGCGCACGCGCCGTACCGGCGACGGCGGCGAGCAGGCCCGCCGTACAGAGCAGCGCGACCAGCTGGACGTACGAGAAGGGGTGCGCGGCGTACGGGGAATGGGCGGCGTACGGGGAATGGTGCGCGGCCCGTACGGCGATCAGGGCGGTGCCGAGGACCACCCACCCGGCCGAGCCGGTGCGGACACGGACAGCCGTACCCGCCCGGAGGCGGGTACGGCCGGTGCCGCGGGCGCCCCTGGTCAGTTGAGCGCCCGCGGCCGCTGTGGTGTCCGCCGGACGGCCTGCCGCCTGCGGCGGGACCGGCCCTTCGAGCGGACGGGGTGCGGACAGGGAGGGACGGCTCGTGGTGGTCTTCGGCACGATCACGATGAGGCTCTACAACCGCAAGTGACCGGGCCCGCAAGGGCGGTCAGAGCCGGCGCACCGGTCAGAAACAGCGGCACCGGTCAGAGTCGCCAACCGGTGCCGCTGTCGGGCTGATAGCGGCATGCGGCACCGGTGGAGACGGTGGCACGGAGATGGGCCGCGAGCTCCGGGTGGCGCTCGTCCAGCTTGCGCAGGGTGTCCCGGATGCGGGCGGTGACCGTCTTACGGGCCCGCTCGGCCTCGTCGCCGAGGCGGCGGCTGCGTCCCCCGAGACCGGCCGCCGCGCGCAACTCGTGCAGCAGCGCCTCCCGTTCCCGGTCGTAGTCGGCGGCCCGCCGGTCGTCACCGCGCTCGACGGCGCGGTCGATCTCCTGGTCGAGCTGCGTCAGCCGCTTCTTGTACCGCGCCTTGGCCTCCTCGTCCAGCACGTCGTCGCCGCCCAGCTGCCGGGCGGCGACGACCAGTTCGCCGCCCTCGGGGTCGAGCAGCCGCACCGCCGGGATGTCCGTGCCGGGGTTGGCGAGCAGGGTGTGCAGGTCGCGCAGCCCTTTGGCGTCGGGCATGTGGACCGTACGGCCGCCGAGCCGGAGCGTCCACACCGCGCCCTCGCGACGGAACTCACGCGCGGGAGCCTCCTCTTGGGCGCCGGCCGCGGGACCGGACACCGCCCCGGGCGCGCCCCGTACGGCGCCGCCCCGGACCGCGTCCTCGCGTACGGGCCCAGCCTCGCCCCGTACGGCCCCACCCCGTGCGGTGTCCGACTCCTCCCGGGCTGCGTACGGGGCGTCCGGCCCGTCCGCGACGCGCACCGCCGGCGGCGGTGCCGGGGCCAGCCGTGCCTGCCGGGCCCGTTCGGCGACATGCCGCATGCCGACGGCCACGGCCTCCCGTTCGGCGTCCTCCAGCAGCGCCGCGGCGGCGTCCGCGTCGCCGGGCGCCCCGCGCGCCAGCAGCGCCTCGCCGAGGTGCGCCCGCGCGGTGACCGCCCATACGACGGCCCGCAGCCGGTCGGCGGACTCGGCCGCGGCGGTGAACTCGTCGACCGCCTCGTCCCAGCGCTCCTGCGCCGCGTCGAGCCGCCCCAGCCAGTACGCCATGGGGCCGCTGATGTCGCAGCCGTAGAACGACACGGCCCACTCGTCCGCGTACGGCGCGATGGCGCGGCGCGCCCGCTCGCACAGCTCCGGGTCCCGCGAGACCGCCGCCGCCTGCGCCTGGAAGCGCAGCCACAGGGACTCCTCGCTGCGGGACAGCGATTCGGGCCGGGCCGACACCTCGGCCAGCCGCCGCAGCGCGCCGTCCACGTCGCCCCGCTCGGCGGCCGTGATACCCGCCACCAGCTGCGGGTTGGGGTGGCCGCGCTCGACAAGCCGGCGGTGCGTGGCGTCCAGCTCGTCGAACCGGCCCTGCGCCAGCAGCATCGACCAGTACACATGGTCCGTCACGAACGCGAAGCCCGGGTGCTCGTCCTCGTGGTGGTCGCCGGCGCCGACCGCCTCCGCGAACCGGGCCTCCGCCTCCTCGAAGCGGGCGCCCAGCGCCGCGATGATGCAACGGTCCATCGCCGCCGCCATCCGCATCCGCTCCCCCGCGTCCTGCTCCGCCATGGTGACGAAGGCGTGGAAGCGTTCGAGATAGCGCGGGTCGCCCTGCTCCAGCAGCGCCACCCAGCTCAGGGAGACCGCGATCCGCTCCGTCTCGTCGTCCGAGGCGCGGCGGGCGACGGCGATCATCTCCTCGGTCAGCGCCTCCCGTTCCGCCGCGGTACCGGGCCCCCACATCAGGTCGTGGCGGCTCCACAGGCTGAAGGACAGCGCCTCGTCGTCCTCGCCGCGGCGGGCCAGCACGACGGCGCGGACGGCCAGTTCACGCGCGAGCCGCTCCAGCTGCGGCCCGTCCAGCTCCGCACCGGCCGCCTCGGCCCGTGCCGCACGCCCGCCCGCACCCGCCGCACCGCCCGCACCCGCCGTACGCCCGCCCTGCGCGCCGGGGCGCCCCTCCCTGCCGTACGGGCCGCCCTCCCCCGGCACGTCCCGCACCAGCCTGCGGTGCGCCTCCACCACCAGCTCCCCGGCCAGCCGCTGGTCGGTCTCGCCGCGCCAGCCCAGCCGGTGCAGGGTGAGCGCCACCCGCGCGAGCAGCTCGTCGTCGTCGAGCGCGCGGGCGCGCTCGACCGCCTCCCGCAGCACCCGCGAGCTCTGCTGCCACTCGCCCCTGGCGTGCAGCTCGACGCCCAGGTCGAGCCCGATGACGACGTGGCGCCGCGGCTCGTCCTGCGCCGCCCGCTCCAGCGCGCTCCACAGGTGCCCGATGCTCTCCTCGAAGGCGAGCCGGACGCCCGCGTCCCGCGCCGCCGCCAGCAGGTGGTCCACCGCGCGGGACGGCTCGAGCGTGTCGCCCGCGAGCCGGGCGTGGTGCGCCAGGTCGGCCGGCCCCACGTGGCCCGCGGGCACCGCGTCGCCCTCCAGGGCGCGGACGACCGCCGCGTGCCGCTCGGCGCGCCCGTCCTCGCCGGTGTCGTCGAGCGCGCCGTACAACGTCTCGCGCACCAGGTCGTGGGCGAACGCGAAGCGGCCCGCGCCGTGCGCCACGACGAGCCGCGCCGCCACGGCCTGCTCCAGCAGCCGGTCCACCTGCGGCACGGGCGCGCCCGCCGCGGCCGCCAGCACCCGCCGGTGGAACTCGCGGCCCAGCACCGCCGCGTCCGTGAGCAGCCGCTCCACCGGCGCGGGCAGCAGCGACAGCCGCCGCCGCAGCGCGTCCCGCACGCCCGGCGCGACGCCGGTGACGGTGCCGCCGCTGCGCCACAGCCGGGCGGTCTGCTCGACGAAGAACGGGTTGCCGCCCGTACGCCGGTGGACCTCCGCGGCCAGCGCCGGGTCCGGTTCCTCGCCCGCCGTACGGGCCATGAGCGCGCCGACCTCGTCGGGTGCCAGGCCGGTCAGGGTCACGGTCGTCGCCCGCGCCAGCAGCGGCATGATCAACGGGCGCAGCGGATGGTCGTCGGGCTCGACCTCCACGTCCCGGTACGTCCCGACGAGCAGCACCCGCTCGAACCAGGTGTGCTGCGCCGCGAACTCCAGCAGCCGGAGCGAGGCCGTGTCCGCCCAGTGCAGGTCGTCGAGCACGACCACCACGGGCCGTGTCTGCGAGACGGAGACGAGAGCGCTGGTCACCGCGTCGTACAGCTGGAAGCTCTCCACACCCTCCGTGCCGCGCGCCTCGCCCAGCAGCACGGCCAGGCCGCCGCCCGCGGCCTCCTCGGCGGCGGCCCACTCCGCGCCTGCCGCCGCCCGGCGCAGGCCGCGCAGGACCTGCACCCACGGCCAGTAACCCGGGGCGTTCTCCGAGTCCCAGCACGATCCGCTGAGCACCAGCGCGCCCAGCCGCCGCGCGTCCTCCGCCGCCCCTGCGACCAGGGTGGACTTGCCGATCCCCGCCTCTCCGGTGACCAGCACGAGACCGCCGTGGCTGTCCGCCGCGCGGCCGATCTCGGCGCGCAGCACTCCGGCCGGGTGGTCCCGGCCGATCAGGGCGTGGGTCTGTCGGTTGCCAGTCATGGTCGTCCGAACGTACCCGCTCGCACTGACAACGGGCCGGGGCCCGGCGAACCCCCGGGTAACGAGCCCCGGCACCCTCCGCCGGGCCATCTGCGACCATGGTGAGGTGATGGAGATTCCACGCGGCACCTTGCAGACGCAGACGTTCTACGAACAGGTCGGCGGCGAGGACACCTTCCGACGGCTCGTGCACCGCTTCTACCAGGGCGTGGCCGAGGATCCACTGCTGCGCCCGATGTATCCGGAGGAGGATCTGGGCCCGGCGGAGGAGCGGCTGACGCTGTTCCTCATCCAGTACTGGGGCGGCCCCCGTACGTACAGCGAGCAGCGCGGCCACCCGCGGCTGCGGATGCGGCACGTGCCGTTCAAGGTGGACCAGGCCGCGCACGACGCGTGGCTGCGCCACATGCGGGACGCCGTCGACAGCCTGGAGCTCGCCCCCGAGCACGAACGGCAGCTCTGGGACTACCTCGTGTACGCGGCACGCACTATGGTCAACTCCGCGGACTGACCGCACGACCGGAGTGACGGGCTGAGCCACCTTCGCGGCCGGGGGGCCGCCACAGGGGGTGCCGGGGGGACGGGGGAAGCGCGTTGGGCGGCTTCGTCTTGGCACGGGTGCGTGCGCACCGGTGGCTGATCGCGGCCGCGCTGCTGACCGTTCTGCTGGCGACCTCCGTACTGGCCGCGCTCGCCGCCTTCGCCGCCACCATCGGCGACACCGGGCTGCGCCGCAGCCTGGAGCACCAGTCGGCGCCGCGCACCGTGCTCGACGTCCAGTCGGACGTGGCGGAGGACAGCGTCGACGAGGCCGACGCCTCCGTACGGGCCGCCGCCCGCCGCGCCTACGCGGGGCTGCCCACGACCGTTGAGGCCAGCACCCGTTCCGGCGCGTACGCGCTACCGCGCGCGCTGCGCCCCGACGACGCCGCGGAGAGCGGCGAGCCAGACCTGACGCTCTTCGCGTCGCTGGACCGCGACCGGGTGCGGATGACGGACGGCACGTGGCCGGCGTCCGGCGGCGAACGGGCTGCGGAGGCAGGGCAGAACGGCGGGCGCGAGGGCGCCACTTCACGCGCCAAGGAGCGCGTCACCGAGCGCGTCACCGTCCCCGTCGCCCTGCCGCGGGCCGCCGCCGAACGGCTGCAGCTGCGCCCCGGCGACCGCGTGGACCTGACGAGCAGACTGAACGGGCCGCCGCCCGTACGGGCCGAGATCACCGGCCTGTACGTGCCGAAGAACCGCGCCGACCCGTACTGGCGGCTGGACCCGCTGGGCGGCGACGCCGTACGCACGCTCGCCTTCACCACGTACGGGCCGATGGCCGTCGACGGCGACGCCTTCACCGGCGGGCGGCTGGAGCCCGCCGAACGGCACTGGCAGGGCCGCGCCGACTTCTCCACCGTCTCCACGTCCCGGCTCGGCGAGCTGCGCGACGGGGTACGGGAGGCGGTCGCCGACCTCGGCAAGTCCACGGAGGCGGGCAGTCCGGTGGCGAGCAGCGAACTCCCCGCCCTGCTCGACGGTCTGGAGCGGACGCTGCTCGTCGGCCGCTCCACCCTCCTCATCGCAGCCCTGCAACTCGCGGTGCTCGCCGGGCTCGCCCTGCTCCTCGTCGCCCAACTGCTGGCCGCCGAACGCTCCGAGGAGACCGCGCTGCTGCGGGCACGCGGCGGTTCACGGGCGCGTATCGCCGCCCTGTCGGCGGCCGAGGCGCTGCTCCTCGTCCTGCCCGGTGCGCTCCTCGCGCCGCTGCTCGCCGGGCCGGTCGTCAGCTGGCTGATGGAACGCGGCGCGCTGGCCCGCGCCGGGGTGGACCCCGCCGTACGGCTGCCGGCCGCTGCCTGGTGGGTCGCCGCCGGCACCGCGCTGGTGTGCGCGCTGACGGTGGTCGCGCCGACGCTGCGCGGGCAGTCCGACAAGGTCCTGAGCACGCGGCGGCGCAAGGCGGCCACGCTGCTGCGCGGCGGCGCCGACCTCGCGCTGGTGGCGGTCGCGGCGGTGGCGTACTGGCAGTTGGAGCGGCGCGCGGCCGGCTCCGGCGTGCTCTCCGGAGCGGACGACGGCGCCGGTACGCCCCTGGGCATCGACCCGGTGCTGGTCGCGGCGCCCGCGCTGGCGCTGCTCGCGGGCACCGTCGTGGCGCTGCGGCTACTGCCCGTCGTGGCGCGGCTCGGCGAGCGGCGTGCGGCCCGTACGCGCGGGCTGGCGGGCGCGCTCGCGGGCTGGCAGTTCAGCCGGCGGCCGATGCGCGGGGCGGGGCCCGCGCTGCTGCTCGTACTGGCCGTGGCGATGGGGGTGTTCGCGGGGGGGCAGGGCGCGAGCTGGGACCGCTCGCAGGGCGATCAGGCGGACTTCCGGGCGGGTGCCGACCTGAACGTGTCGGGGGCGGGCACGCCCGCGTTCGGGCAGGGCGGGCTGTACGACGAGGTGGACGGGATCAGCGGGGTGGCGCCGGTGGCGCGCGACGAGTTCGCGGTGGAGGGGGAGCGTACGGCGCAGGTCGTCGCCACCGACACGCGTGCGGCGGCGCGGCTGCTCCGGCTGCGGGGCGACCTGGCGGACGGGCCGGCGGAGGAGCTGCTGCGGCCGCTGGCCGGTCCGGGCGCGGGCTCCGGCTCGGGTTCCGGTTCCGGCGAGGGCTCCGGTTCCGGCGAGGGCTCCGGTTCGTCACACGCGGGCGGCATCACGCTGCCCGAGGACACCGGCGAACTCCGGCTCCGTCTCCGGCTGGAGGTGCTCGGCGGCAAGGGCGGCGACACGGGAGGCGCCCGTACGGAAGGCGGCGGCACCAGTGACACGGTCGCCGTCACGGTGGAGGACCGGTTCGGCATCCCGTACGAGTTCACGGTCGACGAGCTCTCCGCCGACGGCCGCCCCCACACCCTCACCGTCCCGCTCGCCACCGCGGCCGGCGGCACCGGCGGCGCGCCCGCCGGGCCGCTCCGGCTGACCCGGCTCAGCGTCTCGCACCTCGCGCCCACCGCCTCCCAGGAGCGGCGACTGACGCTCACCGGGCTGACCGCCACCGGCCGCGGCGCCGCCGCCCGCCCCGTCGAGGTGCCCTCCGGACTGCGCTGGGGCTCGACGCTGCACGCCGACAACTCCCAGGGCTTCCTCGGCAACGGCCGCCACGCCAAGCCCGAACTGCGGTCCGCGGCGCACGGACCGGACGGCGAGCCGCTGGTCGTCCGCTACACGACGGGCTCGGCCCCGTCCTCCGAACCGTGGGACGTCGACCCGGTCCCCGTCGACATGCGGCTGCTTGCGGACCGGCCGGAACCCGGCGCGGCGGCCCCGCTGAACGCCGTCGTCACCGACGCCTTCCTCGCGGCCAGCGGCGCGCGGGTCGGCGACTCCGTGAAGACGCAGATCTCCGGCACCGACCTGACCGTACGGATCACCGGTGCGCTGCGCGCCCTGCCGACGACGACCGCCGCGCGCGGCGGGAGGACGGACGGCGGCGCCATGCTGCTCGACATCGCCGCGCTCGACCGCGCCCTGCTGGCCGAGAACGGCAAGACGATGGAACCGGAGGGCTGGTGGGTGGACGCGCGGCGCGGGCAGACCGCGAAGGTCGCCGAACAGCTGCGCGCACACCCGTCTTTCGGCTCCGTGCTGGTACGCGACGAGCTCGCCGGGCAGCTGCGCGGCGACCCGCTCAGCGCGGGCCCGCGTACGGCGCTGACGGCGATCGCCGTCGCCGCCGCCGTACTGGCCGCCGTCGGCTTCGCGGTGAGCGCGGCGGGCGCCGTACGGGAGCGCCGCTCCGAGTTCGCGGTGCTGCGCGCGCTGGGTGCGCCGAGGCGGCGCCTCGCGCAGGTGCTGGCGACCGAGCAGAGCGCGCTCGTCGTGGTGTCCCTGGCCGTCGGGCTGGCGCTGGGCGTGCTGCTGACCCGGCTCGTCGTCCCGCTGATCGTGCTGACCGGCGAGGCCACCCGGCCGGTGCCGGAGCTGCTGGTGGAACTGCCGCCCGGGAGGCTGTCGTTGCTGCTCGCCGCCGTCCTCGTGGCGCCGCTGCTGGTGATCGCGGGCACGGTGCTGCGCGGGGCCGATCCGGTGGCGGCGCTCCGTACGGAACGGGGTGACTGAACGGTGCCCGAGGAAACACCGCAGGAGGAAACACCGCGGGACGGAACGGCGCAGGGCGAAACGGCGCGGCAGGAAACCCCGCGGGATGCAACGTTGCGCGTCGCACGGATGACGCACGCACCGTGGATCTGGACCAGGTTGCGTTCCGCCCCCGGCGCCGCCCTCGCCTTCGCCGCCCTCCTGCTGGTCACCGCCTGCACGGCGGCGGCGCTGCCGCGCGCCGTCGACGCGTACGAAACGGACGCCCTCCGCGACGCGTTCGCCGCCGCCCCGCTCCGGGACCGCCTCGTCAGCGGCACCGCTGACGCGCAGCCGGACGCCATGGCAAACGACGCCGACGCCAAAGTGCGCCCGTCCGCGGTCGACTCGTCGGCGCGCGCCTTCCAGAACGCGATCCGCCCTCCCCTGCGTACGCACCGCGCCGACGCCGCGTACGGCGTGCACAACCGCTACGGCGCCGAGTCCGAGGACCGCCGCTTCCCGCGGCCCACGCCGCTGCGCAACCCGCAGACGACGCTCGTCGCCCAGCAGGGCCTCGCGGACCACAGCCGGCTGCTGGAGGGCCGGATGCCGTCGCCGCGGCTGGCCGGGAAGCCCGGCGAACGTCAGGTGGAGGCCGTTCTCACCGAGCCCACCGCACGCAGGATGAAGCTCGCGACGGGCGACAGCTTCGCCCTCCGCGGCCCCTCCGGCGACATGACGGTCAAGGTGACGGGGCTGATCGCCCCGCGCGCACCCGGCTCCGTCTACTGGAACGCCGAGGAGAGCCTGCGCCGCCCCACCCTGATCTCGATGAAGCCGCCCGGCCCCGGCTCCGAGCCCGAGCACTTCTGGCACTTCAGCGTGTTCATCGACCGCGCCGCGGCCCCCGCGCTGCTCGACCTGAAGGGCGGCGCGGAGCTCTACTGGCACCAGCCGCTCGCCACCGGCGACCTCCACGCATACGACATCCCCGGCCTGAAGGACGCCCTGACCTCCCTGGCCACCGGCCCCGAAGCGACCCGGCTCGAGAAGGCCGTGGACTCCGGGCCCGTACGCGTCGACCCGGGCGCCGCCGAGCTGCTCACCCGCTTGGACGACGAACGCGCCGCCGTCGCCCCGCTGCTGCTCATGGCCGCGCTCGGGCTGGCCACGACGGTGCTCACGGTGATGCTGCTGTGGGGTGTGCTGGCGGCCGAACGGCGGGGTGCGGAGCTGGAGTTGCTGCGTGCCCGCGGTGGTTCGCTGGCCGGGATCGCCGGGCGGCTGCTGGCCGAGACGGCGGCCGTGGGGCTGCCCGCCGCGCTCGCCGGCACCGGCCTGGGGCTGCTGCTGACCCCGTCCGGACGTACCGGCCATGCGCTGCTGCTGGCCACCGCGGTCACGGCGGTCGCGCTGCTCACTCTGCCCGTACGGGCGGCTCTCGCGCACCGCCGCCCGCAGGCGCACAGCGGGCGTCCGGACCTGCTGCACGGCAAGCGCTCCCGGCGGCGTACGGTCCTCGAACTCACCGTTCTGGTCCTGGTGGTGGGCGCCGTCGTCGCACTGCGGCAGCGCGGGGTCAGTTCCGGTTCCGGGTCCGGCTCGGGTTCCGGGTCCGGGTCCGGTTCGGACGGCGACACCGGCGACCCGCTGCTGGCCGCGGCGCCCGTACTCCTCGCCGTCGCCGTCGCACTGCTGCTCGGCCGGCTCTACCCGCTGCCGCTCCGGCTCCTCTCCCGGCCCGCCGCGCGCGGGCGCGGCCCGGTCGCGTTTCTCGGCCTGGCGCGCGCCGCGCGTGCGCCCTCCGCGGCCGTCGCCGGGCTGCCTCTGCTCGCCCTGCTCGTCGCGCTGACCGTGGCGTCCTTCGGGGGCACGGTCCTGACCGGCATCCAGGAGGGCCGTGACCGGGCGGCCGTGACCGCCGTCGGCGCGGACGCCCGTATCGAGGCAGCGGACTCGCTGCCCGGCGAACTCCCCTCCGCCGTACGGGACGTGCCCGGCGTACGGGAGGTCAGCGCGCTCCGTACGGTCGACAGCAGCACGGTGGACGGCGCCTCCGAGACCGTCACCGTGGTCATCGCGGAACCCCGCGCGTACGCCCGCCTCGCCGCGCACACCGGGCTCGGCGGCTACCCGGAGGCCCGGCTGAGCGGAAGCGGGCAGAACGGCCAGAGCAGCCAGAACGGCCGGCGCGGCGGCGCCGTTCCCGCGCTCGTGTCACCCGAGGTCGCGGACAGCATGGGGGCGACGGCCTCCGTCTCCGTACCGGGCTTCGAATTCACGGTGCGCCCCGAGCTCGTACGCGAGACCACCCCCGCCGTACGGGGCGACCACTTCGTGGTCCTGTCCCGTACGGCCGTCGAACGGGCGCATCCCGAGGCCGCCGGGACCGCCCTCGTCGCCCCCGACACGCTGCTGCTCACGGGCGGTTCGCTGGACGGCGGCGCGCTACGGAAGGTCGTCACCGAGAGCGGCGAGGCGCGGGCAGGCGACGGCGCGAGCGCCGGCGCGCAGGCCGCCGCGGAGCTCACGCTGCAACTCCGCGCCGACGAACGCGCCTCCTACAGCGACTCCGTCCTCCAGTCCGGCGCCGAACGCCTCTACCTCGGCGCCGTCCTCGCCGCCGCGGCCTACAGCGCACTCGCCGTCCTGCTCTCCCTCCTCCAGACCGCCCCCGACCGCATCACGCTCCTCGCCCGGCTGCGCACGATGGGCCTCCCCCGGCGGCAGAGCCGCGCGCTGCTGCTGATCGAGTCGCTGCCGATGTACGTGCTGACGGCCGCCGCCGGCGTACTGACCGCGCTCGCCGCCGTACCGCTGCTGCGGCCCGGCATCGACCTGACCACCCTCGCCGGAACGCCCGACTCCGCCCCGGTCACGCTCGGGGCCGACCCGCTGTCCCTGGCGCTGCCCACCCTCGCCCTGCTGACCCTCGCCTGCGCCGCGCTGCTCGCGCAGGCCCACCTCGCCGCCCGCAAGACAGACCTCCGCATGGAGCCGCTGTGAACACCGACCACACCCCGCCGCCCACCCTCTCCGAACTGGAACGGCGCGCCACCTCCGGCGGTCCCGCGTACGGCGCGGACGCGCTGATCGTCTGCGACCGGCTGGTACGCGTCTTCCACGCGGACGGCGTGGAGGTGCAGGCGCTCCAGGGGCTCGACCTGCTGGTCAAGGAGGGCGAACTCACCGCGATAGTCGGCGCGTCGGGCAGCGGCAAGTCCACGCTGCTCAACATCCTCGCCGGCCTGGACGCGCCCACCGCGGGCAGTGCGGTCGTCGCGGGCTGCGACCTGCTGTCCATGGATGCGAAGACCAGGCTGCGCTACCGGCGCGAGAGCGTCGGCTTCATCTGGCAGCGCACCTCGCGCAACCTGCTGCCGTACCTCACCGCCGAGCAGAACGTGGCCCTGCCCATGCAGCTGCGCGGGAGCGGGGACGGCCACCGGCGGGGCGTGCGGGGGCAGCGGGCGCGCGCCCGCGAACGCGCCGAGCGCGCACGCGAACTCCTCGGCCTCCTCGGCATGGGCCACTGCGCCGGCCGGCTGCCCACCGGTCTGTCCGGCGGCGAGCAGCAACGGGTCGCCGTCGCCGTCGCGCTGGCCAACCAGCCGTCGGTCGTCCTCGCCGACGAACCCACCGGCGAACTCGACACCTCCACCGCCGAGGAGGTCTTCGCGGCACTCCGCACGGCCAACTCCGAGCTGGGGACGACGATCCTGGTCGTCACGCACGACGAGGCCGTGTCCTCTGAGGTCAGCCGTACGGTCTCGATCCGCGACGGGCGTACGAGCACGGAGACGCTGCGGCACACCCGTACGGACGCGGACGGCGGTGAGTCGACGGTCAGCCGCGAATACACCACCATCGACCGCTCGGGGCGGCTGCAACTGCCGCCGGAGTTCACCGAACCGCTCGCGATCCGTGACCGGGTGCTGCTCGAACTCCAGCCGGACCACATCGAGGTACGCCCGGACAGCGCCGCGCCGGCGAACGAGGACGGGCCCGCAACGGACGACACCGTCCCGGACCAGCCGACGCCGGACCAGCCGTTCCAGCACTAGCCGTTCCAGCACTAGCCGGCCCAGGGCCAGCCGTCCCAGGGCCAGCCGTCCCAGGGCCAGTCGGCCCGGGACCAGCCGTTCCAGGACCAGCCGGACGTCACACCGGCGTGACGCTCAGCCCCGCACCGGCCGCACGACCGCCGTCCCCGCCGCGTGCGATCACCGAGCCGTAGGCCGTACGCAGCCGGAGCCAGGGCCCCGTGCCGTACAGCGCGACCGGGGCCGACTCGTCGCGCAGGAAGCCGAGCGCGTGTGCCGCGTGCACGGCGCGCAACGGCAGCCCCGTGCCGTTCAGTTGCCGCCGCCAGATCTCCTCGGCCAGGTCGTCCAGCGTGGCGCGCGTACGCTCCTCCGGCGCCAGCCGGTCCGTACGCTCCCGGAACTCCGCGATGACCCCCGTCGCCGCCTCCCGTACGGTGCCGGGCCGCAGCTCGGCCCGCGCCTGCCAGCCGCCGCGCGGCGGCAGCAGGCCCGCCCAGGACGGCCCGGTGACCGCCGCGGGCACGCGCACCGACTCGCTCGCCTCGTCCACACCCTCCAGCAGCTCGCCTGCGGAGACGGTGGCGTCCAGCTCCACCGGCTCGAGGAGCCGCGCGGTCACCACGGCCAGCACCTCGAAACGGGCGGGGCGGGCGAAGACACCGAGCACGCTGTCGCCCGCCTGGAGCCGTACGGCCGCGCCCTTCTCCCAGCGCAGCAGGCGGCCCAGGAAGGCGGCCAGCCCGGCGGCCTCGCCGAAGTCAGCGAAGACCAGGCGCGGCACTGTCATCGAAGTACCCCTCCAGGAAGGACTTCTCCTCGTCCGTCAGCCGCCTGGGACGGGCCCGCTCCAGGTCGTAGGGGACTATGACGGTCCGGGCCCGCGCGTATACCTCCTCGGTGTCCTTGATCTCGTAGTCCAGCGTCGCCGACGCGGCGTTGACCTTGGTCACCCACGTCTCGATGGTCACGGGGGTGTGCCGGTACACCAGCGGCCGGCGATAGTCGATCTCGTGCCGGGCCACCACCGAACCGCCCCTGAACGACCCGCCGGGGGACGACGATCCGGCCGCCGCCTCCTCAGCCAGCCGGAACATGAGGTCGATCCTGGCCTCCTCCAGATAACGGACGAAGACCACGTTGTTGACATGCCCGAAGGCATCCATGTCCGACCAGCGCAGGGTGCACTGGAATACGTGCCGCACGCTCAGACCATCACTCTCGGAGCCGGCAGGGCCGGTGCTGTCGTCGGATACGCCATCGGTCAGCCGCGCGTGAGCTTCTTGTACGTGGCGCGGTGCGGGCGGGCGGCATCAGCACCCAGCCGCTCGATCTTGTTCTTCTCGTACGACTCGAAGTTGCCCTCGAACCAGAACCACTTGCTCTCGCCCTCGTACGCCAGGATGTGCGTCGCGATGCGGTCCAGGAACCAGCGGTCGTGGGAGACGACCACGGCGCAGCCGGGGAAGTCGAGCAGCGCGTTCTCCAGCGAGGACAGGGTCTCCACGTCGAGGTCGTTCGTCGGCTCGTCGAGGAGCAGCAGGTTGCCGCCCTGCTTGAGGGTGAGCGCCAGGTTCAGCCGGTTGCGCTCGCCGCCCGACAGCACGCCCGCGGGCTTCTGCTGGTCCGGGCCCTTGAAGCCGAACGCCGACACGTACGCCCGCGAAGGCATCTCGACCTGGCCGACGTTGATGTAGTCCAGCTCGTCCGAGACCACGGCCCACAGCGTCTTCTTGGGGTCGATGTTGGCCCGGGACTGGTCCACGTACGAGATCTTGACCGTGTCACCGACCTTGATCGAGCCGGAGTCCGGCTCCTCGAGGCCCTGGATCATCTTGAACAGCGTGGTCTTGCCCGCGCCGTTGGGGCCGATCACGCCGACGATGCCGTTGCGCGGCAGGGTGAACGACAGGTCGTCGATCAGCACCTTGTCGTCGAACGCCTTGTTCAGGTGCTCGATCTCGACGACCACGTTGCCCAGGCGCGGGCCCGGCGGGATCTGGATCTCCTCGAAGTCCAGCTTCCGGGTCTTCTCCGCCTCGGCCGCCATCTCCTCGTAACGGGTCAGCCGCGACTTGGACTTGGCCTGCCGCCCCTTGGCGTTGGAGCGGACCCACTCCAGCTCCTCCTTGAGGCGCTTCTGGCGCTTGACGTCCTTCTGCCCCTCGACCTTGAGCCGGGCCTGCTTCTTCTCCAGGTACGTGGAGTAGTTGCCCTCGTAGGCGAGCGCGCGGCCGCGGTCCAGCTCGAGGATCCACTCGGCGACGTTGTCCAGGAAGTACCTGTCGTGCGTGATGGCCACGACGGTGCCCTCGTACTTGGCGAGGTGCTGCTCCAGCCACTGCACGGACTCGGCGTCCAGGTGGTTGGTGGGCTCGTCCAGGAGGAGCAGGTCGGGCTGCTCGAGCAGCAGCTTGCACAGCGCGACGCGGCGCTTCTCACCACCGGACAGATTGGTGACGGGCCAGTCGCCGGGCGGGCAGCCGAGCGCGTCCATGGCCTGCTCAAGCTGGGCGTCCAGGTCCCACGCGTTGGCGTGGTCCAGGTCCTCCTGGAGCTTGCCCATCTCCTCCATCAACGCGTCGGAGTAGTCGGTCGCCATCTGCTCGGCGATCTCGTTGAAGCGGTCGAGCTTCCCCTTGATCTCGGAGACGCCGCCCTGCACGTTCTCCAGCACGGTCTTCGTCTCGTCCAGCGGGGGCTCCTGCAGGAGGATGCCGACGTTGTAGCCGGGCAGGAGGTAGGCGTCGCCGTTGGACGGCTGCTCGAGGCCGGCCATGATCTTCAGCACCGTGGACTTGCCGGCACCGTTGGGGCCCACGACACCGATCTTCGCCCCCGGCAGGAAGTCCAGGGTGACATCGTCAAGGATGACCTTGTCGCCGTGCGCCTTACGCGCCTTGCGCATGGTGTAGATGAACTCAGCCAAGAGAAACCGTCCGGCAATCAGTAGGGGTCGAGAGGCGGCTGCAGGTGTCGAGAGGCGGCTGCGCCGCGCGGTCGGCATGTGGCTCCACCGTCGGCGGGCACATGGATCCATCTTGCCGCACGCCCCGGCGAACCCGGAAACGGGGCGGTTCAGCGCAGCGGCCGCACCGCCCCGTTCGCGGGTCCGTCCGTCACTCTCCGGAGTCCGAAGGCTCCGACGGCTTCGACGGGGCCGACGGGGCCGACGGGGCCGACGGGCCCGACGGGCCTGCCCCGGACGCGCCGCCCGGCTTCCGCTTCCGTACGAGCAGCATCGCCGCTCCGCCGACCACGACCAGGCCCAGGGCGAGCCCGATGATCAGCGGGGTGTTGCTGCTGTTCCCCGTCTCGGCCAGGTCCGGCTCGCCACCCGTGGTGGCGGTGTCGTCGCCGCCGTCGAGGGGCGTCTCCGCACCGGTCTGCGGGGCGAGCCCCGCCTCGTCACTGCCCGTGGCCCCGGGCTCACAATCGAGCACGCCGGTGAAGGTCCGGCCGGAGTCCTCGCCGGAACCGTAGTCGCCGCCGTCACCCGTGCCCTCGGGAACGGGTATCTCGATCTTGTACGACTGGTCCTCCGCCACGGGCACCGTGACCGTCCTGGTCTCACCGGGCGCGATCTCGTAGTCCACGTCGCCGAGGGTGAAGCGGAACGGGCCGTCGCCCTTGTTCTCGGAGGTGACGTCCACACCGCCGTCGGCGCAGTTCTTCTCCGCCGTGAGCGCGGGTATGGCGCCCTGGTCGGCCCAGCGCGCGGTGGCCGTCGCGGAGACCGTCGAGCCGCTGGACCCGGCGAGTATCTGGGTCTGGCTCTTGGCGAGTTCACCGGTCCCGGTGAGGGTGCGGCCGACCGGGATGGTGGTGGCGGACTGCGCGGTCAGCGAGGTGGTGCCCGGCTCGGCGCCCGCGGGCACGTCGAAGTACAGCTCGCTGCCGTGCCGCGCCGTGGTCACCGGCCTGCCCTTCTTGTCGGTGATCCGCACGCCCGACGCGGCGGCGTCCGCACCGGGCGTGACGGTGACGTTCCGGGCGCTGGTGTGCACGGTGACCGGCCCGAGCCGGCCGCCGTCCTTGCCCGAGACGGCGGGCTGTGTGAGCGCCAGCGAAGCCTTCGGCTCGGCCATCTTCCTGGCGGCGCTCCGCAGATGGTCGGCCAGCTTCTCGGCGGCCGGGTCCACGGCCCGTACGTCGGCGCCGTCCGAGAACCGCCAGATCGCCACCTGGGTGCCGGCCGCCGCGGTGCCCGGCGTGAGCGGCCCGGTGCGGGCCTCGGACGCCAGCTTCTCCAGGTCGTTCACCTGGGGGTAGGAGTGCTGCAGAATCCAGCGGATTCTGCCCGCGTCGCGGTTGTCGTGCAGGGAGGAGGCGCGCCACGGCACTTCCTGGTAACGCGCCAGCTCCTGGGCCGGATTGTGGACATCGAGAGAGTAGGTCTGCAGGGTCCCGCCGTCTTCGACCGACATCTCGAAGAGGCCCGCGCCGGTCTTCAGATCCTCGGCGCCGTCCTGCCGGACGACGGCCTGGTCGGAGGTCTTCAGTCCGTTCAGCGTCGCGGTGGCACCCCCCTGCGGGGAGGGTCCGCTGTCGGCGGCAGCCGGCCCCGCGCCCGCTATCGCCCCCGCCGCCAGCAGCCCGGGGGCCAGCAGAGCGGCGGCCAGACGGACTGCTGCCCGTCCGCGTACAGAAGTCATGCTCTTCCCCTCTGGACGATGCCCGCGGGCGCCGGGAAACCCGAACCGGCATCGCCGAACAACTGATCCAAGACCCCGTGAGTACCCGAGGGATCGTAGAGACCAAGCGCACCACGGTCCCCAGGAATCCCGCCCGGCAAGCGTTCCGACTCGGAATCGTTATCCCGGAATCCGACGGACTGGGATCTTCACGACGGGGGCGTCCTCATGCGGAACGCCCGCCTCCGACCTGCTGGTTGTCCGCCCGGGCCCTCTCGCGTCCGCGCCGGCGGCGCCACTTCGCCGCGGCCCGTACCCTCTCGCGTCCGTACCCGTACCCGTGCCCGTGCTCATGCCCCTGCCCGTGCCCGCGTCCGCGCCCGTGTGCGGTCGCGGCGCCTGCCCCTGTCCCTGTCCCTGCGCCTGTCCCCGCGTCTGCACCGCTCTCCGGCCGGCGTCCGAACCGTCCGCCGTCAGCCCCGGTTTGGCCCGGCTCACCCGAGCGAACGCGGAGGTGCCGTACGACAGGTCGTGCCCGATCGCCGTCGCGAGCAGGTCCACCGAGGCGAGCCCGCGTCCGTCGCCGCCCTCGGACTCCCGCACCCGCAACGTCCCCCGCACGATGAGCGGTTCGCCGATGGTCACCGACGAGGCGAGGTTCTGCGCGAGCGTGCGCTGCGCCCAGACCGTGTAGTAGTCCGTGTACGCCTCCGTCCAGCGCCCCCGCGCCCGGTCGAACTCCCGGACCGTGCCCGCCAGCCGGAACCGCGCCGTCGGATAGCCCGGCCCCGCCGTCTGGTACTCGATCGGTGTGACCGCGTTCCCCGCCACCGTCACCTGCACCCCGTACATGCGTCACGCCTCCCCACAAGTCGGCGCCGGGCCCCGTCTTCGTACCGCGGGGACCAGCGGAGACACCAGCGTGTACGAGAACGCCAGGTTCCGCTTAAATCAGCTCGAACCTGTGGAATACCGACCGGTTGTGCACAACTCGGCCACCCGAAGGGGACCTGTCCCTTATCACCATCTTACGCTGCCGACCAACGCTCATGGGTTACTCTCAGATGCGTCCGTCGATATAATACAAAACTAGACACTTACCCCAGCCCCACCCCACTCCGCACCCGGGGCCCCTGCCCCGGCCACCCCGCGGCAGCGCCTCGCCGCCGGCCCGCGAAACCTGTTCGGGATCACTACGTGGGTGCTGGTAAGGTTTCACCCGTCGCCCACCACGGCGGCAAGCGCCCCCGTAGCTCAGGGGATAGAGCAACGGCCTCCGGAGCCGTGTGCGCAGGTTCGAATCCTGCCGGGGGCACTCACCTGCAGCATAAACGCAGGTCAGTGCACTTCTTGGTGCTGTTCGGCAGCTGAGGGGCAGTCAGTTTTCCCTGACTGGCCCTCCGCTGTTCGTCTTTTGTGCAGGTCGGGGCGGGTCTGGGTTTCCGCGCAGGACGGTCTCCCCGGGGGCATTCAGGACATGGGAACACTGCCTTCGCGCATCTTTGCCCGTGATTCATACGCTCGGGCGTGACGGACGGGGCCGTGACTCTGTGTTGCCGTCCGCTTCCTCGTTGCACTCCACAGAGCCGTGGTGCGTGTGCAGCCGTTCAAGGACTTCGCGGATGGCTGCACCCTGCCTTATCGCCGGCTGCTCACCTTCGGGTCCATCCACGAGGACGTACTCGATGACGACCTTGGGCGGTTCTCTCCGACTCACGCCCGTACCCTCCACCGTCGCGATCCCCGGTCGCGGGGGTTGGAAGAGTCGCGGCGCGTCGGGACCGTACTTGACGTCGACAGAATGGCTTACCACCAGAGAGGTTTCGTTGTACGACGGTGGCCGATCTGTCGGGAGGGGTGCGAGACGCGGTCCGGCTCACAGACCGTGTTTGTCCATCAGGCGCATCAGGTTGCGTTTTGCGTTTCTGGTCGGTGCGCAGGGCGGTGGCGTATGCGGTGAACTCCTCCGGTTCCGAGGCGGCGGCGGCAGTCGCGCATGCTCAGCAGGAGGCTCGTGAGCTGCTGGTACACCGCGTTGCCCGTCTGCTTCGTGAGCGGTTCGACCAGGCGCTGGTAGGTGTGGAGCGCGTCGGCGGGGTGTGGCGGGCGCCGAAGTGGTCGCGGCGCAGGGTGACGGCATCGTGGAGCCGGTCCTCCTGCGTGCAGCGGTCGCAGAGGTAGTCGACGGGGGCTGTGTCGACGGCGGCGAGGTCCCGGGCGTTCTGGATACCGCGTTCCGCCCAGTACAGGGCCTCGTCCGGGCGCCGGGCGGTGTCCAACTCGCGTGCGATGACCAGGTGCGTGTGACCGTTCGGCAAGAGGTCGCCCGCATGCACGGCGATCACCGCATCGACGTCGCCTCCCGCCTTGGCCACACGCTCCATCAGGTACTTCTCCGGCCAGCCGCGGCGGTTGCCCTGCCACGCCTCGACCGCCAGCTTCCGCAGGACGGCCACCCCCTCTGCGCCGAGGACGTCGCCGTAGTCGAGCGGATCGATGTCCGTGAGGCCGTCGTCCACGTCGCCGAGCGCATGGCCCACCAGCCAGCGCGCGAGCTCCTCCGGGTCGGGGCGCGCCGCACGGCACGCGTCGAGATGGACGCCGGCCAGGTCCGCACCGACCTGTCCGAGCCAACCGTCGGAGTCGTCGACGCTCTCCACGGCCTCGGCCAGCAGCCGCATCGCTCCCCGCGCCAGGGTGATCACGTCCCCGGCCCGGCCCGTACCGGTGAGCGCGCCGATCGCGGAGACCGCCTGCTCGGCTTGGTCGACCGCGCACGGCCCTTCCGCCCTGTCGTGGTGGTGCCCGTGGAACTCCGTCAGCGTAAGGGGCCGAGGCCGCGTACGCCTCGGTCCCGTGGACGGTGGCAGCAATCCAGCCGTGCTCTGGCCCGGGCTACTGCCAAGCCCGGACCAGGTCTCCCGGGCCCCAGTGCGCGGCGAGCGGCAGGCCGTCCTGGACGCCGCAGCGGGAGACGGCGACAAGCGGGGTGTCGGGTTCGGCGCCGGGCACCGCGAGCATGTCCCGGGCCAGGGCGTCGTACTCGCGTCGACCGAACGGCTGGGACTCCAGCCACTTGACCGAGCCGATGAAGTGCACAGCACCCGCCACCGGTTCGCGGTCGGCGCCGATCAGGTCGACCTCGGGGTTGTTCTGACGGTTCCACCAGCCGCCGATCGCTTCCGTGTGCGGCCACCTGTCATCGGGAAGCAGGCGCAGCAGCGACTCGCGGATGACCGGCTCGACCGCTCGTCCTCGCCAGGTGGGCCAGGACCGCTCGATGCGCTCCAGGGCCAGATCCCCGCGGCCACGTTCGATGAGCGGGATTCCCCGCTGCAGGAAGGCCAGCCAGAAACGAAGGTATGGGTCGGCGATCCGGTAGCGCTTGTTCTTGGTGTCGGCCTTGGCGGAGAGCGGCAGGTCGGTGGCGAGTACGCGTTTGGTCTGCAGGGTGTGCAGCAACGGCGACAGGGTTCCGGAGGGCAGGGCACCGGCGCCGCCGGCCTGCGCGGCGATGGCGGAGAAGGTCCGCTCGCCACTGCCGACCGCTTCCAGCACCGCCCGGGAATGCGAGGCCTCTGGGAACTCCCCCAGAAGGGACAGCTCGCCCGCCACGAGCAGTGGTGAAAGCGGATTGGACACAGCCTCGCGCAGGAAATCCGCACGCCCCATACCCGGCCGCCACGACTGGACGATCTCCGGGAAGCCCCCGGTGATCAGCAGCGCGTCCACCGCGTCCGCCGCGTCCAGACCCGTCGCCGCCTGCACATCGGCCAGGTGCAACGGCCGTACGGTCATCTTCGTGGCCCGCCCGAAGAACGGACGGCCATACGACTGCAGCGCCTCCATCACCGACATGTCGCTGCCCACCAGGATCAGCAGAACCGGCTTGGCGGACAGATGACGGTCCCAGGCCGTCTGCAACGCCCCTTCGAACTCCGGGTCCTGTTCCACCAGCCACGGCACTTCGTCAATCACCGCGACACTCGGTGCATCGTCCGGCACCGCGACGGCCAGGGAACGCAGCGCCTGATTCCAGTCCGCGGCATGCAGCCCACCCACCAGCTCCGCCCCGGGCAGCGGCGACTGCGCGAGCGCCGCGGAGAAGTCCGCCCGCTCGGCAACGGCGTTACGACCCCGGGTCGCCTGGAAGACCACGTACGGAACGCCGGACCGGTCACAGAACTCCTGGACCAGGCGAGACTTCCCCACCCGGCGCCGCCCCGTCATGATCACAGCCTGCCCGCGCGTGGCGCCCGCACCCCCGGTCACAAGGCGCAGCTGCCTGGCCAGCAGGTCGAGATCGACAGCCCTGCCCTTGAACTCCATCCCCATCCAGCCCCAGTGAACGTAGTTCTGTTCTTACGTAGATTGAATCTTACTTAGATGCTAGCTCCCTTACTAGGGCAACACCCGATTTCCATGTTCCGAGCGCCCCGCCGGGGGCACTCGCCTGCGTGGCTTAATTGCAGGTCAGTGCGCTTTTTCGAGTAACTCGACAGCTGAGGGTAGTCAGGTTTTCCTGACCACCCTCAGCTGTTCCGCCCTTTGCGCAGGTCGGGGCCGGTTCGCGGTTCCGCACAGGTCGCTACCCCGGAGGGCCACAACGCATGGGAACGCTGTCACGCGTCGTGAACGCTGATTTATGGGCTCGGCCCGAGGGTGGGGCGGTGACTGTGTGTTGCTGTCTGGTTCCTTGTCGCGTTCCATGGGGCGGTGGTGCATGTGGAGCCGTGCCAGAACCTCGCGGATGGCTGCACCCTGCATCATGTCCCGCTGTTGTCGTTCGGAGTCATCCACAACGACATACTCGATGACGACCTTGAATCACTAGCCGCCTGCGCCCGACCGACGGCTTACCCGGTTCCCATGTGCGCCGGGGCCCCGCCCCGGCGCACGGTCGTACCGCGCAGTGACCTGTCACGACCAGCGCGGTGCTGGGTAGAGTCGTACGGGCTCGGGACGCGCGCCGGACAGGGGGCTGCGACAGGTGGGGTGGCGCGAGGAGATCGCTGCGGCACTCGATGAGTGGATCAGGACCGAGGGGGGAACAGGAAAGGCGCCGCGGTGGCACTGCCTGGGCCGGGCGGTGCGTACCGCCGAGCCCGGCGGCTACGCCGTCGACGTCCGCGGCGTGGAGTTGGGCCCCGATCAGCTCGACGCGCTGAGACTCGCAGGCCCGGAGCCGAAAGACGTCGAGAGGTCCGGGTTCTCCGTCTCCGGCGTGGCGCAGGACGGCTCGCTGCTCACGGTGCACGTGGCCGAGTTCGCCGAACTGCCCGACCCCTACCTGTGGTTGCTCAAGCAGCCGCCGACGTTCCTCGTCGAAGCCCTCCGGGACGGCATCGCCGCCCTAGGGGACGCGCCGTTGGCCGCGGCGCTGGCCACCGGACGGATCGGCGGCGCCTCCGCCGCGGCCCCCGCGCCCCCCGGTTTCCACCCCGCGCAGGCCGACGCGTACCGGGCCTGTCTGGGCACGGGCGTACGGCTGGTGTGGGGGCCGCCCGGTACCGGGAAGACCACCGTGCTCCGACGGGCCATCGGCGAACTGATCGGCAGAGGTGAGCGGGTGCTCCTGGTGTCCGCCACCAACATCGCAGTGGACAACGCCCTGCTCGGGGTCATCAAGGAGCGGCGGCACTCACGCGGCGACCTCGTCCGGGTCGGCCCTCCGCAGCTGCGGGAGGTGGCCGACGACCCGGAGGTCGCACTACCGCTGCTGGTGCGCGAGCGGCTCACCGAGGCAGCGGCACGGTGCCGGGACGTCGAGCGGGACCTCGTGGCGATCCGCGACCGTGCCCAGCAGTTGACGGAACTGGACGCCGCGCTGGCAGGCTTCGACGCTGCGGCGTACGCGGCTGCGCTGCAACTTCTGCGTACCCCGGGCCAGGACCCCGAGTCCGCCCGAGCCCAAGTGGACGCCGCCCGGACGCGACAGGACCATATGGTCCGGGTACAGCAGGTCGCGCTCGCCGAGGTAGAAGAGGCACGACGGGAGGCCGCCCGGGCGGAACAGTGGGAACGGGCCTGGAGTGATGCGGACGCGCTGCTTCAGGAGCGGGCTCGTCTCCGGCAGGCTGCGGAACGCCGCGAAGCCGAGGCACTACTGACCGCGGACCACTTCCGCGAACTCCGCGAGGAGTTGCGGCAGCTGGACGGAAAGGGCTCCGTGGCCCGCTGGCGGGCCCGGGAGCGGCGCGCGCAGTTGCAAGGGCGAGTCGACCAGGCCGAAGAACGTGCCGCGCGGGAGTCCGGCGAGGCGGCGTCCGCGCGGGCCACCGCCGAGGCGCGGATCGGCCAGATCGACACGCGGTTGGGAGAGCTGACCGCCACCATCCCGTACACGCGGGAGCAGATACGCAGCCACACCGACCGGCTTGCCTCGGCGGAGGCCGGGGCCCGGATAGCCCGAGAGGACCTGCACGCCTGCCGCAGTGAGGTGGAACGCTGGGAGCAGGCGGTACTCCGTGCGGAGGAGGCCGTCGAGCTGACCGGTCGCGCCGTACAGAACGCCTGGCCCGACTGCCACGCCGAGGCCGAGCAACTCCGGCCCCGCGTAGCCGAAGACACCGCGCAACGCACGGGCCTGGAGCAGCGCTACGACAACGCGCAGAAAGAGTACGAACGGCTGGCCCGCAACGCCCAGGCCGAGATCATCAGAGGCGCCAAGCTGGTCGCCACCACCCTGGCCCGGTTCCGCACCAACAAGCCGGTCTTCGAGGGCCCGTATGACGTGGTACTGCTCGACGAGGCGAGCGCGGCCACCCTGCCCGAGGCGCTGCTGGCGACGGCGAAGGCGGGCCGCGCGGCGGTGCTACTCGGAGACTTCATGCAGCTCGGGGCCGTTATCCCAGCAGAGTTGAAGAAGCTGGAACGGCCAGATGTGCAGCGCTGGCTGCTGCCGGACGTGTTCCGGCACTGCGGAATCACCAGCCCGGACGAGGCCCAGCGGCACCCCGCCTGCGTCACCCTGGTCCAGCAGCACCGCTTCGGCCCGGCGGTCATGCGGCTGGCCAACGACCTTGCGTACGGCGGCGTGCTCCAGGCCGCGGACCGGCCACCGCCCGCCCAGCCGGACGACGATCCGGAGATCGTCATCGTCGACACCGACGGTCTTCACGAGCTGGCCATCCCGCGGTTGACGGGGAAGCGGAAGGGCTGGTGGCCCGCCGGGACGCTGATTGCCCGGGCCATCGCCGACCTCCACCGCGACGGGGACGAGGCGACCGGAGTGGTCACCCCGTACGGAGTGCAGGCCGCCGCCACGCTGGAGGCGCTGCGGGACGTCGAAGGCGGCGGACAGCTTCTGGCCGATGTCGGCACTGCACACCGCTTCCAGGGCCGGGAGTTCCCGGTCGTCGTATTCGACACGGTGGAGAGCGCGGCCGGCCGGGCGCTCTGGATGGGCTGCGCCCATCCGGAGACCGGGCAGTGGGAGCGGGAAGGCGTCCGGCTGTTCAACGTGGCCATCACGCGGGTGCAGACCCGGCTGTACGTCATCGCCAGCGGACAGCGCCTCGCGCACGCGCACGCGGGCACGGCGCTGGCCCGCCTCCACTCCCTGGTCGGCACACCCGGCGTACGCGTCCTGCACGCCCGGCACCTCGTCACGCCCCCGACGGAGCACGGGCCGCACATGGGGCGGTTCGGGCAGGAACTCGCCGAAGTCCTCGGGCGCCACGTGCGGGTCGACGAGATCGTGGGCGAAGAGGGCTTCTTCCCCGGCTTCGAGCGGGAGATCCGCGGCGCGCGCACCTCCCTGTGGATCTGGGCACCTTGGGTGGCCCAGCGCGTACGGTCCCTGCTGCCCGAGCTGGAGGCCGCGGTCGCACGCGGCGTACGGGTCACGGTCTTCATCCGGGACGACACCGACGACATGCAGCGCAAGCCGCAGAATCAGGCGCTCATCAACGACCTGCGTGCCGTCGTCCAGACCGTCGTACCGATCAACATGATGCACCAGAAGATCGTGGTGATCGACGAACGGACAGTGCTGCTGGGCAGCCTGAATCCGCTGTCCCAGCGGTGGACCCGGGAGGTGATGCTGACCATGCGCGGCGCCCACTTCGCTCGCACGATGCTGGAGCACGAGCACGCCGAGGACTTCGCCCGGCCGCCGAAATGCGGCCGGTGCGGCGGCGACGAGATCGAGATCCGGCGGCACAAGGACCATACGTGGCACTGGCGTTGCTACGCACCCGCGTGCAAGACCACCCCGTCCGGGCGGAGCAACGCGTGGAAGCAGCCCGTCCGGCTGCGGCGTCCTCGCTGACCGCACGATCACGCGGATAGCCGGTCGGCCCGATCCACCGCCGTACCGCCGGACCGAGTGCGCCGAAGAGGTTTCCCCGTTCGGCGGGCCGAGAGGGCGTTCCTCGGCCGCCTCCTACGGCTGCGAGTTGGCCGTCCACGTCAAGGACATCCCCCGGCCGACCCCACCGAGAACATGCTGGCCGCCTGCCTGTCCACTTCAGCCGCGCCCGCGCCCGCGCCCTCAGTCGAGGGTCCGCGGTCCGCGGTCCGCGGATCCTTCCGGATCATCGCCTGTCCGGCCGGAATGCCCAGTCCATCGTGGGTTCCACGGCGACGCGGAAGGCTCGCCGGACGGGCGGTGTGCACAGCGCGGTTATCGCGGTGGCCGCGATGACGGTGACTGCGATCGCTCCCGCGGGGGTGTGCACCCAGTCCGGGCCGTACCAGTCCCGGAAACGGGAGCCTTTTGCGAGGAAGCCGTGCAGGAGGTAGCCGTACAGCGTGCCGGCGCCCAGCACCGTGAACCAGGTGCGGCGGTGCGGCGTCCAGGCGAGGAAGCAGGCGGTGAGGAGCAGGGAGCAGCCGAAGAGCGCCAGGGTCATCGTGACGCCGGTCCATGCCGGGGCGCCGAGTTCCGGTGCGCTGTCGCGGCGGTAGAACCACGCGGTGTTCATCCGTTCGCACGCCCAGTAGGCGACCGCGAGGGCTCCTGCGAGGACGGGCAGGGAGGCGATGCGCACCGTACGGGTGCGGAGCCTGGTGAAGTGCTCGGGTCTGAGCCGCAGTCCGAGCACGAAGAACGGCAGGAACTGCAGCACCCGTTGGAGATCGAGGTCGTCTCCGATCTCCGGGGAGACGGAAGCGAGCGCCGCGATCGCCAGGGCGAGTGGGACGGGCCAGGCCACCGCGCGCCATACGGGAGTGGTGAGCCGCCACAGGAACAGCGCGACGAGGAACCAGGTCAGATACCAGGGATCGAGCAGGCTGATGGGGTAGCCGGGGTCGTCGTCGGCCCACCGTTTGAAGAGGGCGTACGCGGTCTCGAACAGGGCGTACGGGATGGCGATGCCCGTGATCAGCCGCTTGATCTGGGCCGGGGTTCCCTCGTAGCCGCGCGAGAAGTATCCGGCGATCATGATGAACGCGGGCATGTGGAAGGTGTAGACGAAGATGTAGAGCGCGGCGGCGGCGCGCGATTCGCCGCGCAGCGGCTCCCAGGCGTGGCCCATGGCCACCAGCACGATCGCCAGGTACTTGGCGTTGTCGAAGTACGGGTCCCGCGCCCGCGCATGGTGCCGGGTTTCGGTGTCCGGGCCGGGGCTGCGGGTTTCCTTCCCGGGAGTCTGCTCCGGGCGCGGGGCCGCGGCGTGCGTCCGGGTCTCGGGAAGGGGGGCGTGGGGGTGGGGTCTGCCGCTCACGAGCGCTGCCTCCGGCACGAGCGACGGTGGTGCGCGGCGGGCACGGAACACTTCATCTACAGCAGAGTAGTAGTACGGGGTGTGGAGCACGCAAGGCCGCCGCCCGTCGGCCGGGCTGAACCGTGCCGCGGCAGCGGGGCCGCCGCCTCGGCACGGGACCGAGCGGTGTCAGAGGTTGACGCCGAAGCCGGAGGCGATACCGGTCAGGCCCGTGGTGTAGCCCTGTCCGACCGCGCGGAACTTCCACTCGTCGCCGCTGCGGCAGAGCTCGCCGAAGGCCACGGCCGTCTCGGTGGCGGCGTCCCTCAGTGAGGTCGTAGCGCGCGAGTTCGTTGCAGTCGGGGCGGAGCGAGGGGCACCCGCTTGATCTATAGAAATGTAGTAGACAGGGAGAGGGGATCGCGTCAGTAGGATGTGCCCTGGACGACGAGAGCGGGAGGGCGCCGAAGTGACGCAACGGCGAAAGCAGAGCCGGCAGGGCCCCTCCTCGCCCCGCGGTCACCGGCGGGGGCAGGGGGAGCTGGAAGCGCTCGTGCTGTCTGCCCTGCGGCAGGCGCCCGGCCCGGTGACGGCGGGCTGGGTGCAGGAGCGCCTGGGGATGGAGTTCGCGTACACCACGGTGATGACGATCCTGACCCGGCTGCACACCAAGGGCGTGGTGTCCCGGGAACGGGAGGGGCGCGCCTTCGCGTGGCTGGCCACCTCGGATGAGGCGGGGCTGGCCGCGCTGCGCATGCGGCGGGTCCTGGACAGCGAATCCGACCGGGGCGCGGTCCTCGCCCGGTTCGTGACCGGGCTGTCCTCGGACGACGAAGTGGTGCTGCGCGAGCTGCTCCGGGAAGCGGCCGAGGAGCCGGAGGAATAGCCGCATGGGCATCTTCGTCTTTCTGCCGCTGGTGCTGCCGGTGACGGCGTTGCCGATCGTGCGCCTAGCCGAGCAGCATCTGCATCCTCGGGGCGCGGCCCGCCTGTTGACGGTCGTGGGGGGCTTGCTGGCGGTGTGCAGCACGCTGTGCCTGGTGCTGCTGATGGTGGTCGGCACGGCGCAACTGCCCGGCAACCCGCTGCCGGACGGCTGGTCGGACCCGGAGGTACGCGACGCCGTGCCGCACGAGGAGTACGTCGGCGAGATCTCCATCGGCGCGCTCCTCGCGGTGCTCATCGCCTGGTCGCTCACGCTCGCCGGCCACTTCCGCGTACGGCGGCGCGCCCACCGGTCGCTGGCGGGACTGCCGGACGACGGGGAGCCGGCCGTACTGCCGGACGCCGACCCGTACGCGTACGCCCTTCCCGGCGCCTGCGGCAGACGCGAGCGGGTGGTGGTCTCCACCGCGATGCTCGGGCATCTCGACGCCGAGGAACGCCGGGTGCTGATCGCCCACGAGCAAGCGCACCTGGCCGCCCGGCACCACCGCTTCCTGCTTCTGGCCCAGTTGGCGGCGCGCGCGAACCCCTTGCTGAGCCCGTTGCGCGACGCGGTCACCTACAGCGCGGAGCGCTGGGCCGACGAGGAAGCGGCGCGAGAGGTGGGCAGCAGGCGCACGGTGGCCCGCGCGGTCGCGAAGGCAGCGCTCGTCACCCGCCGTACGCCCGCCTCCGGGCTGGTGGCCTTCGCCGAGCCCGGCCCGGTGCCGCGGCGAGTCGCCGCGCTGCTCGCGCCCGAACCGCCCGCGCGCAGCTGGCCGCCGACCGGCACGGCGGCGGGGCTGGCCGCGTGGGTGGCGGCGGCGGGCACGGCGGCATCCGCCCTGTCATCACTGACCGCCGCCGCCGCACTGACCGCGATCCTGGTCGCCGCCACCCCGCTGTAGCCGGCACCGGGTCCGTACGTACAGGGGCGGGGCCCGGCACCGCGACGTGTTACCGGATCAGAGGTCGAACTCCTCCGGCGGGATGCCCAGGGCGAAGCAGACCTCCCGTACGACGCCCTGCTCGTCCTTGTCGAAGTCGCCGTCGGCGCCGCCGATGACGATGCCGATCTGCACTACCGCCCGCGCCTCGGCGGGCTTCTTGCCGACCTTGCCGATGGTCTGCATGACGCTGACCTTGCCGAACTCGAAGTCGCTGGTCAGCTTCTGGCAGTTGTCGTCGAACAGCCGCTGGAGCTCGTCGGAGGGGAAGTTCCGCAGTACCTCGTTGCTGGTGATCAGCGAGGTGACGCGCTGGCGTTCGGACGGGTCGATGCTTCCGTCGGCCGCGGCCACCAGCGCGCACATCGCCATGCTGGCGTCACGGAAGCCGCCGCTCTTGAGATCGTTCTTCTTCGCGTTGAGCTGGGTCTGCATCGTCGAGGCGGATTCCTTGATCCGGTCCCACAGTGCCATAAGCCAAACCTCCGAGCCGCACTTTGCTTCTACACTCGTGTAGAAGTTGACAGGACGAGCAGTGTACAGCCCGCAGTTGACGGCTCGTGACGGGCCGCTCACGGAGCCGGAGCCCCGGGTCACTCCTCCCCGTCTTCCTCCTCGTCCCCCTCGAAGGCGTCGCCGATCTCGTCGACCACCTCGGCGGCGACCATGCCTCCGACGACACCCACGGCGACACCTGCCGCCGCACCCGCGGCCACAGCACCGGCGCCGGGTCCGGAGCGGTGCCGCCCGTCATGCCCGTGGTCCATGTGCCCGTGCTCGTGTCCGTCCTTGGACGGTGCCGGCTCGCGGTGCCCGAGCAGTTGCCGAAGCCAGCCCTCCACCTCGGCGGCCCAGTCCACCTGCGCCACACCGTGATGGGCGACGGTGAAGCGGTGCACGGCGTCGTGGCCGTCGCCGAAGGGCCCGCAGCGCTTGTCGGCCTCCAGTACCACCTCCACCTCCTGCGGTCCGGCGAGGAAGGTCAGCTCGATTTCGCCGGCCGCGTACACGTACCCGGGCGGCGGCGCCAGCTCGATCTCCTGGTAGAAGGGCAGCTGCTGCCATGTGCCGCGGATGTGGCCGAGCTCCAGGTCGGCGGAGGTGAAGCCGAACCCCAGCTGCCCGAACGCCTCCAGAACAGCCTCCTGTACGGGCAGCGGACGCACCGCCAGCGGGTCGAGGTCACCGGCGTCCTTCGCTCCGGCCACCGCCAACTCCGTACGCAGGCCGAGCACGACACCGAGCGGTTGCCCGTACAGCTCGGTCACCGGGGTCTCCCACGGCACGGTGACGCTGAACGACCGGCTCGCCTCCTCGCCCGCCGAGAGGCGGAAGCCGCCCGCGAGCGTCGTACGGTCGAAGACGACGGCGCCGTGCGTCTCTCCCTCGGCGTGCTCCGCCTCGACGTGAGCGACGAGTTCGAGCGTGAGGTGCTCGATCTCCAGGTCGGACGAGCCGCCGCGCAGGTGGACCTGCCCGGTCAGCGTCCCACCCGGCAGCACCGGGTCGCCGTCGAGGACAGTGTCGATGTCCGGGCCGCCGACTCCGAAGGCTCCCAGCACTCGCTTGAACACCATGACGGTAGCCCACTTCCTTCCCCTGAGATCACTTCGCGCGCTCACGCGGATACGTATCGTATGTGCCCGGCGGACTCCTCTCTACAGGCTTGTAGAGGAACGGTTAGCATGAGACGCAGGCGCCCCCTGCGGCCGCCGGCCCTCGCCCGTACGCCCACAAGGAGTCGCAGTACCGCGATGGACGATCCTCCGAGTACCTGCCGTGCCCTGCCCCGCCCGCACCCGCAGCACGCCGGTCAGCGAACGGGGGTGGCACGGTGACCGAGGTGCTGCTTCTGCTGGTCGCCCTGGCGCTCACACTGGCCTGCGCGGTCTTCGTCGCCGCCGAGTTCTCCCTGACCACCGTCGAGCGCAGCGAGCTGGAGCAGGCGGCGGAAGCGGGTGAACGCGGCGCCGCGAGCGCACTCCGTGCGGCGCGGGAGCTCACGTTCCAGCTCTCCGGCGCCCAACTGGGCATCACCGTCACCTCCCTGATCATCGGCATGCTCGCCGAACCGTCCCTCGCCGCCCTGCTGCGCGGCCCGCTGGAGGCGACGGGCCTGCCCGGCGGCGGCGCCTCGACCCTCGCCGTCGTCCTGGGTGTGACCGCCTCGACCGTGGTGCTGATGGTGATCGGCGAGCTCGTACCGAAGAACTGGGCCATCTCCCGGCCGCTCGCCGTCGCACGGGTCGTCGCGGCGCCGCAGCGCGGATTCACCGCCGCCTTCGGACCCTTGATCCGCCATCTCAACGGCTCCGCCAACCGGCTCGTGCGCCGCCTGGGCCTGGAGCCCACCGAGGAACTGGCCTCCGCGCGCAGTCCCGAGGAGCTGATCGCCCTGGCCCGGCACTCCGCCGCGCAGGGCGCGATCGAGTCCGACTCCGCCGAACTCTTCGTGCGCACCCTGCATCTGGGCGAGCTGAGCGCGGAGAACGTGATGACGCCGCGGGTGGACGTCACCGCCCTGGAAGCACACGCCACCGGGGCCGACGCCGCGACCCTCACCCTGGCCACCGGCCTGTCCCGCTACCCCGTCTACCGGGACACCCTGGACGAGGTCGTCGGCACGGTACACATCCGCGACGTACTCGCCCTGGACGAGGACGCGCGCGCCGGGACCCCGGTCACCGCCCTGATGACCGAGCCGCTGCTGGTGCCGGACAGCCTCCCCGTGGACCGCCTGCTGGACCGGCTGCGGCACAGCCGCACCATGGCCGTCGTGGTCGACGAGTACGGCGGCACCGCGGGCGTGGCCACCATGGAGGACATCGTCGAGGAGATCGTCGGAGAGGTCCGCGACGAGCACGACCCCGAGGAGCACCCGGGCCTGCTGCCCCTCGACGGCGGTCCCGACGGCCGCTCATCGTGGGAGGCCGACGGCGGCGTACGCCTCGACCAGCTCGCCGCCATCGGCCTGCACGCACCCGAGGGCCCGTACGAGACCGTCGCCGGGCTCGTCGCCGACCGGGTCGCCCGCATTCCCGCCGCCGGGGACGCCGTCGAACTGGACGGCTGGCGACTGGATGTCGTCCAGGTCGGCCACCACCGCGCCGAACGCGTACGGATCACCGCCCCGGCCGCCGTATCCCAGCACCACGGAGCGGAGGAGACCCGGTGACCGCCCTGCAACTCGCCATCGGCGCACTCACCCTGCTGACCAACGCCTTCTTCGTCGGCGCCGAATTCGCCCTGATCTCCGTACGCCGCAGCCAGATCGAACCCCGCGCGAAGGCCGGGGAGAAGCGGGCCCGCGCCACGCTGTGGGGCATCGAGCACGTCTCCGCGATGATGGCGACGGCCCAACTCGGCATCACCGTCTCCTCCCTGGTCCTCGGCGCGGTCGCCGAACCGGCCATCGCCCACCTCCTGGAGCCCGGCTTCGACGCCGCCCACGTGCCGCACGGCCTCGTGCACCCGATCGCGTTCGTGATCGCTCTGGCCATCGCCACGTATCTGCACATGCTCGTCGGCGAGATGGTGCCGAAGAACATCGCCCTGGCCGCACCCGAACGCACCGCACTGCTCCTGGGCCCTCCCCTGGTGGCCCTCACCCACGCCCTCCGCCCCCTGATCTTCGGCATCAACGCCTTCGCCAACACCCTGCTCCGGCTGCTGCACGTCGAGCCCAAGGACGAGGTGGCCGCCGTCTTCACCGACGACGAACTGGCCCGCATGGTCGAGGACTCCCGCGCCGCCGGACTCCTGGAACCCGAGAAGGGCGAACGGCTGCGGGACGCTCTCGGCCTCGGCACCCGGCCCGTCGGCGGCATCCTCGCCCCGCTGGAAACAATGGTGACCGTCGACGACAGCATCACCCCGCGCCGACTGGAGCGCCACTGCGCCGAGTCCGGCTTCTCCCGCCTGCCCGTCACCGCGCCCGGCGGCGCCATCCTCGGCTACCTGCACATCAAAGACACTCTGGGTGTCGCGGAACGCGACCAGCCCTTCCCCCGCGACGCGCTCCACCCGGTCACCACGGTGCCGCGGGACACACCGCTCGACGACACCCTCACGGCGATGCGCTCCACCGGCACCCACCTTGCCGCCGTCACCGACGACGACGGCACCCTTCTCGGATTCGTCACCATGGAAGACGTACTGGAGGAACTCGTCGGCCCCGCACCCACCGCCCCCTGAGCCGTTCGGCACCGCGAGAAATCGTCATCATCGAGGAACTGGTGCCTGCCGGAATGAGTCCTACCCTCCAAGTCGCCGCAGGGAGGCAGCGGTCGGACGGGAGCGGGCTGAGCCGAAAGGCTCTCTGCTCCGGTTGATGCACCGGTTGATGCACCGGTTGATGTTCCTCCCGGGTGCCCGTGGACCTTTGTAATGCCGTTTGACGGAGGAGTTCGTGCCTCAGCACCGCATAGTCAGCGCGCTCAGCGGAAAGCGCGGGAAGTGGACAGCGGGAGTGGCGGCCGTGGCCGCGGTCAGTGCGGTGTCCGCTCCCCTTGTCTGGTCCGGCCTGAGCGATCGGGCGGAGGCGGAGGCCGCCGGGACCGCGCTGAAGGGCCCTGCGGGCACCCACCCGCAGGCCGACTTCGACAAGGACGGGCGCGCCGACCAGGTGTCCCCTTCCCCGAACGGCGAGGTGTCCGGCAGTAACCAGGCCGGGTTCCTCGCCGTCACGTACGGGTCGGACAAGCCCGGCGAAGGGCGCCGCCAAGTGGTCGACCAGACGACCTCGGATGTGCCCGGAAAGCCTGTCCGTGCCGCCCAGTTCGGTGCCGATTCCACCGCCCGCGACTTCGACGGCGACGGCTACACCGATCTCGCGGTCACCGCCGGGCGCGGCAAAGCTTCCGTCATCCTGTTGTGGGGGTCGGAGAAGGGGCTCCGCGGCGGTACGTACCTCAAGAACGCCTCCGGTTCACCGATCGCGGCGGTCGGCGGCGACTTCGACGGCGACGGGAAGGCCGATCTCGTGACCGGGTTCGGGGCGAAGGGGCTGGTGAAGGGACCGTTCACCCGGGCCGGCGGTGCCGCGGGCACAGCCTCCGTGCCCGAGCCGCGCATCAAGGACGAGGAGGGCGACGACATTCCCAACCCCTCGCTGGAGGCCGCCGGTGACCTCAACGGCGACCGCACCGACGACCTCGTCACCCTCACCACCAACGAGACCGACGACAACACCAATCACGTCGTCTGGGCGAGCCGCTACCTCCAAGGCGGCAAGGACGGCTTCGCCGAACCCGTGAAGTCACACATCCCCGGCAACGGGGCGGCCACGGTCGGCGATGTCGACAACGACGGCTACGGCGACCTGATCGTCGGCCGCCGCGGAGCGGAGCGGGAGTGCGGCGATGTGACGGTCGTCCACGGCTCGTCCCACGGGCCCGGTTCGCGGCAGACGACAGTCACCAAGGACAGCCCGGGCGTGCCCGGCGAGGCGGGTGGCGCCTGCGACTACACCTCGCTCGACGGCGGCGACGTCGACGGTGACGGCTACGCCGACGTCCTCGCCGGCGCGACCCTGGATTTCGGGTCAGGTCAGCAGAAGGGGGCGGCGACGCTGCTGCGCGGGGGCCCCAACGGCCTCTCCGGCAACGGCGCGCAGCGCTTCACGGCGAAGTCGTTCGGCGCGTCTCCCTCCTCTTCCTCCGGTGCCTTCGGCAGCGCCGTCAACCTGCTCGACATGGACGGGGACGGCAAGAGCGACGTCACGCTCGGCGACCCCGACAGGAACGAGATGCGCGGTGCTCTGTGGGTAATTCCCGGCACCGGCGGGGCCGTGCCGGAGAAGGACGCCGTTTCGCTGACCCCCAAGGACTTCGAACTGTCGGAGGGAACACCGCTGCTGGGCTCCGGCGCCACGGACGTACGCGGCTCGTAGGTCACGACGTCGCGGGTCTGCGCATGCGCGGCCGTTTCCGGGGCGAGGCCGGCAGCCGGCATGCGCGTACGGAGCGGTTCGCGGTCGGTGCGGCGTCGTGCGTGATCGACGCGACCGTCACAATGGCGGGGTGGAACCCATGGAGACCACGGCGGCCGTCCGTGCCCGGATGAGCAAGCAGAAGAGTCGGAACACGCAGGTGGAGCTGAGCCTGCGGAGTGCCCTGCATGCCGCGGGGCTGCGTTACCGGGTGCACAAGCGCCCGCTGAAGAGCGTGCGGCGAGAGGCGGATCTCGTGTTCGGGCCGACTCGCGTCGCGGTCTTCGTGGACGGCTGCTTCTGGCACGGATGCCCGGACCACGCAACGTGGCCGAAGAACAATGCGGACTTCTGGCGCAAGAAGATCGAGGGCAACCGAGCGCGCGATGCGGACACGGACGCAAAGCTGGCGGCGGCGGGGTGGCTCGCCGTACGGGTCTGGGAGCACGAAAGCCCGACAGAGGCCGCCGAGCGGGTGCGCGAAGTCGTGATCTCGCGGCGCGGCAAAGCGTGAACCCGCGGTGGCCGATGCACGAGCGGGGCCTGGGAACGTACCGGGAAAGGCACTTCGAGAGCATGCGCCCGCTGCCGACGGACTGACCGGGTCCCGCCCCTCGTAGGGGAGCCGGGAGTCACGCGGTGGGCGTGGAGCGGGCGCGGACGTGGAGGCGTTCGCCTTGCGGGCCGTAGAGGGCGAGCCATTCGACGGGGCGGTCGCCCGCGTTGGCGACCGCGTGCGGGACGCGGGTGTCGAACTCCGCCGCCTCGCCCGCCGTGAGGACGAGGTCGTGCTCGCCGAGGGCGAGGAGCAGGCGGCCGGAGAGGACGTAGAGCCACTCGTAGCCCTCGTGCATGCCCTGCTCGGGCCGGGACTGCCGGGGGGTCTCGGGGGCCGGGAGGATCTGTTTGTACGCGTGCAGGCCGCCGAGGTGGCGGGTCCGAGGAGGACGCGTACCTCCAGCGCCGCACCCTGCGCCGGGGCAGCGCGGGCTGGCTGCTGCTGACGGGGCTCGGCGTCGCGTACGTCGTCTCCGGCGACTACGCGCGCTGGAACTTCCGCCTCGCCCAGGGCGGCTTCGGCCGCCTCGCCATCGCCACCGTGCTGATGGGCCTGCTGTCCACCTGCATGGTCTTCTCGCCCGCCGACCCCTCCTCGATCCTCCCCACCCCCGGCCCCGGCTCCCGTTCCGCGCTCCCCGCGCCCGCCACCCGGGCACGCACCGCCAGAACCCCCGGCACAACCCGCCAGAACCCCCGGTACAACGGCACACCCCCCCGAGAGGAACCGCATGACGCCCGCGGTGAGCACCGCCGACCTCGCACCGACCCCCTACGCCTGGGAGATCCGGGCCGAAGGGCTGAAGGTCAGAGCCGGCCGGAAACGGATGGCCGTCGACGGGCTCGACCTGTCCCTGGGCACCGGCGTACACGGCCTCCTCGGCCCCAACGGGGCAGGCAAGACCACCCTCATACGGGCGCTGGCCACCGTACTGCGCCCGGCCGGCGGCACCCTCGAACTGTTCGGCAAGTCCGCGGGCGGCGCCGGTGAGCACCGTGCGGTGCGCCGCCGGATCGGTTACCTGCCGCAGGAGTTCGGCTACTACAAGCGCTTCACGGTCCGCGAGTTCGTCGAGTACATGGCCTGGCTGAAGGAGGTGCCCAAGGCGGACATCCCCGCGGCCGTGCAGCGCGCCGTGGAGCGGGTTGGCCTGGCGGACCGGGCCGACGAGCGGATGAAGGCGCTGTCCGGCGGCATGGTACGGCGCGCCGGCATCGCGCAGGCCCTCGTCAACGACCCGTCGGTCCTGCTGCTGGACGAGCCGACGGCCGGACTGGACCCGGCGCAGCGGCTGCGGTTCCGCGAACTGCTCCAGGAAGTGGGCGCGGACACCTGCGTGGTCGTCTCGACCCACCTGGTGGAGGACGTGGCCGCCGCCTGCACCGACGTGGTGCTGTTCGCCGAGGGCCGGCTGGTGTTCCAGGGCACCCCGGACGACCTGGCCGCGGCGGGCGGCGACGGGCACGAGGGCGACAGCCCGCTGGAGCGCGGCTACTCCGCGCTGCTCCGGAGCCCCGGCCGGGAAAGGGGCGCCTGGTGAACGTACGTGTGCCGGCTACGGAGTTGCGGCGTTCCACCGCCCCCTGGGCAGGCGCCCTGGTACTGGGGACGGCGCTGGCGTTCCTGTACGCGCTGGGCGGCGGACCGTGGTGGCGGGGCACCGCCGCGTGGACGGAGCAGTGGACGTCCATGGCCCTGTGGACGCGCTCCCTGCTGGTGTTCCTGTGGCCGCTCGCCGTGGGCCTCGGCGCGCTCCAGGGGCTGCGCGACCACCGTTCGCGTATGACCGAGCTGCTGGCGAGCACTCCGCGGCCCGCCTGGCACCGGGGCGCCGCGGTGGCGGGTACGACGGCGCTCACGCTGGTCTCCGCCTACGCGCTCCTCGTCCTCCTGGGCGGCGTCCAGGTGTTCGCCAACACCTCGTACGGGCACGCCGGTTGGCTGCCGGTGTCGCTGGTGGGGGCGTTCGCCCTGGTCGCGGGCGCCGTCCTGGGCATGGGGGCGGCCCGCGCCCTGCCGTCCGCGCTGACCCCGCCCGCGCTGGCCGTGGCCGCCTTCGCCGTGACGGTCCTCTGCCAGCCGTCACCGGACGAGGCGGTGCCGACACCACTGGCGCCGAACCGGCTGTCGCTGCTGTCACCTGCCGCCGCACAGGTACGCGAGGCGCTCCTCACCCTCTCCGCCTCCGCGCACACCGGGCAGGCGCTCTGGCTGCTCGGCATGGCCGCGACGGGCTTCGCCCTGCTGACGGCCGTGTCCCGGCGGGCCCGGCTGCTCGCCCTCACACCCGTACTGGCGGGCGCGGCGCTCGCCCTGCTCGTCCTCCCCTCCGACCCGCGCCACACGTACGTCGTCGACGAGGCCGCCGCGGAGCGCGTGTGCGACGGCCCGGTGTGCGTCACGGCCATGCACCAGGGGCGGCTCGCCGACGTCGCGGGCCCTGCCCGCAGGGCACTGCGCCTGCTGCGCACCGCCCTCGGCGACGGCGCACCGGCAACGGTCCGGGAAAGCACCGCCCTGCGGGGAATCGGCGACACGCCGGAACGGTCCTCCCGTACGGTGCTCGTCGACTTCGACGACGGGATGATCGCCGGTGCGAAGGGCGAGGATCTCACCCGCGCCCTGATCGCCCAGGCCCTGGCACCGGCGTGCTTCGCCCGCAGCGACCGCGAGAGCGGCATCACCGGGGAGCTCGCGGCGCAGAGCGTCGCGGCGGGCTGGGTCCTCGGGGACCTCGAACCGTTCGGCGGCACCGTCCACGCGGCGGACGACCAACTCGCCCTCGCCCGCCCCGTGTGGAAGAGGCTCACGGCGCTGCCACGCGCCGAACAGCTCGCCCGGATCACCGCGGCCAGAGACGCCGCCCTCCGCTGCGAGGGCTTCACACTCGACGTGCTGAACGGCGGTGCGACCCGGTGAGATGGCTGACGCTGTACGCGCGTGCGCGGCACGTGCCCGCCTCGCTCGCCGCCGTGGTGCTCAGCGCGGTGGCGGTGTGGGCGCTCGCCGGGGACGGCGGCCGGGGGCCCGGCGACCCGCGGCTGCCCGTACTCGCCCTCGCGGCGGGGGCGATGGCCGCCTCCACCGGACTCGGCGGGCACGACCTCGCGCTGGACCGTACGGCCGCGATCCGCTGGGCGCCGCGCAGGGCGGCGCACGTCGTGCTCATCGGTACGGCCGTCTGCGCGGCGCTGCTGGCGGCGCAGGCCCTCGGCGAGGACCTGGCGACATTGGCGTTCGTCGTACGGGACGGCGCGGGGCTGGCAGGGCTCGCCGCGGCGGGGGCGGCGGTGTGCGGGGCGAGGTACGCGTGGACGCTGCCGTTCGGCTGGCTGTCGTTCGCGCTCTTCGCCCCGCCGCCGTCGGGTGTGCCGGCGCAGATGGCGACGTGGATGCTGGTGCCGCCCGGCACGGCGGCGGCCACCTGGACGGCCGCGGTGCTCGCGGCCGCCGGCACCGCCGCGTACGCCCTCGCGGGACCGAGGCGGTAGGCCGCGGACGCGACCGTACGGTGCGTACGGGTCTGCCGTACGGTGCCGGTCACCCGGCCGCCTCCGCGGCGCGGTCGGCGGACGAGGTGTCGGACAGGGCCTCGCCCGTGTAGTCGGCCCAGATGCGGTCGGGTATGCCGCGCGCGGGGCCGTCGAGCGCGGTCTGCTCGGACGTCCCGTGCCGCTCGCCGAACACGCCGACGGCGGTGGCCAGTTCGGGCGTGTAGCCGACGTGCCAGGCGGCCTTCCTGTCGTCCGAGGGCCCGGACACCACGGCCACGGGGAGCCCGTACGGGAGCTTCGCGGGGACGCCGGGGACGCCGCGGCCCCTGTCAGCTCCGCCGCCCGCGCCACTGTCGTCCGCGCCCTGCCATCCGTCCGCGCCCTGCCATCCGTACGGGTCCGTGAGGCCGTCCGTGACCAGGCCGGCCGTCTCGCGCTCGACGGCACGGCCGCCCACGGAGTCCGGCAGCCGGGCGCGTTCGCCGCCGCGGACCGCGGACTTCACGACCGACGGGGTGACCTTCGTGCCCTCGCGGCCGAGCGTCGCGTAGACGCCCGCCAGCTCCATGGGGCTGACGCCGACCAGGCCCAGCCGTACGGCGCCGCGGGCGCCGTAGCCGCCGGTGTCCGGGTCCACGCCGAGGTCCACGGCGGTCTTCCGTACGTGCGCCGTTCCCTTGCCCTCCGTCGGCCTCACGGCGGCCTGCTCCCCGTCCGAGTACCGCCGTACCTTCCGCTGCAGCGCCGCGGCGTCCGCGATGGGCTGGAAGGCCGGGCCCGACTGGTAGTCGGAGCGGGTGGCGTTGCTGAGGTAGTGCCGGGTGTAGTCGCGGCCGCCGTAGAGGGCGACCACGTGGCCGGTCTCCGGTGCCACGGAGACGGCGCCGCCCTGTACGTCCCTGCCCGCGCCCTTGGCCTCGCCGTCCTCGCCGTCGAGGTGCCGCGCGACGGCCTTCTCCAGGGCCCGCTGCCGGGCGCGGTCGATGGTGAGGGTGATCGTCCAGCCGCCTGCGGCCAGTTCCTGCTCGCTGACGCCGGATTCGAGCAGCTCCCGCCGGGCGGCGTCCACGAAGTAGCCGGCCTGCCCGCCCAGTCCGGGAGCGGGACTGGGCGCCACGGGCGCGGGGAACCGCATGCGGCGCCGTTCCGCGCCGTCGAGCCAGCCGCTGTCCACCATGTTGTCCAGTACGTAGTTCCAGCGCGCCTTGATCTGCTTCTTCACGGCGGGTTCGGCCGCGGACCAGTCGTACTGGCTGGGTGCCTGCAGCAGCGCCGCGAGGTAGGCGCCCTGGGCGACGGTGAGGTCCTCGACGTTCCGGTCGTAGTACGCGCGTGCCGCGGCCTGGATGCCGTACGCGACGCGACCGAAGTAGCTGGTGTTGAGATATCCGGCGAGGATCTCGTCCTTCGAGTTCCGCTGGTCGACCTTGAGGGAGATGACCATCTCCCGCGCCTTGCGGGTGAGGGTCTGCTCCTGGCTGAGGTAGTAGTTCTTGACGTACTGCTGGGTGATCGTCGAGCCGCCCTGAGTGCCCTTGCCCAGCGCGGTGTTGGCCAGGCCGCGTGCGAGGCCCACCGGGTCGAGGCCGGCGTCCTCGTAGAACGACTTGTTCTCGGCCGCGACGAACGCGTGCCGCACCGCCTCGGGCACCCGCCCGATCGGCACGGACTCGCGGTTGATGTCACCGGTGCGGGCGGCGACGGTGCCGTCGCTGTACAGGTACACGTTGCTCTGCGCCTGCGCCTGCCGGTTGGCCTCGGGGACGTCGACGGTGAAGTACAGGACGGTGAACGCGCCGGTCGGCAGCAGGATGAGCACGAGGAGCGCGGCGAGCAGCTTCCTCCATGTGAGGAGTCTGCGGATGCCCGTTCTGCCCGGCCGGGTCCCGCGCGTGCGCTGCTTCCGGTGCTTCCTCTGCTTCGTGATCCTGTTCGTGATCCCGGCTGCCGGGATCCGCCACCTGGTACGCATGGCGCCACCCTCGGAGACGGAGATCTTGGCGGGTGCAAGGCGGCATGTCGGACGGTGCTCGGAGATGTATCAGCCGTGTATCGGTCTGCCATCGGTCCGTCGGGTACGGGCGACGGTCAGTCGCGTACGGGCGACGGTCCGGCGCGTACGGACGGCGGTCCGGCGCGTACAGGTGGCGGTCCGGCGGGTACGGGCGGCGGTCAGTCGCGTACGGGCGCGGGGTCCGCAATCGGCAGCCGTACGGTGGCGATCGCCCCGCCGTCGTCCGCGTTGCCGAACTCCAGGGCGGCGCCGAGGACTTCCGCCTGCCCGCGGGCGATGGTCAGGCCGAGCCCCTGGCCGCGGCCGCGCTCCTTGGCACCCGTACGGAACCGCTTCGGGCCGTCCCTGAGCAGATCCTCCGGATAGCCGGGGCCGTGGTCGCGTACGGTCACCGTCCCGCCGTCTGCCGACACCTCCACCGTCACCTCGACCGGGGGCCGGCCGTGCCGGTGGGCGTTGACGAGGAGGTTCGCGACGATGCGTTCCAGCCGCCGCGGATCCGTCCACACCTTCCCGCCGTCCCCGCTGATCCCGCCGTCCCTGCCGTCCCCGTCCTCCGCGGATCCGGCTCCCTCCAGGCGCAGTTCGGCGGGCAGCGCGGCGCGCGCGACGGCCTCCTCCACCAGGGGTCCGACCGCGCACGCCGTCAGATCCGCCTCCTCGGCGCCCGCGTCCAGCCGGGAGATCTCCAGCAGGTCCTCCACGAGGGTGCTGAGGACCCGCGCCCGGTCCCGTACGTATCCGGCGGCCTCGCCGCCGGGGAGCAGTTCCGCCGCGGTGACCAGGCCCATGAGCGGCGTGCGCAGTTCGTGCGCGACGTCGGCCGTGAACCGCTGCTCACTGCGCAGCCGTTCCTGGAGCGCCGCGGCCATCGAGTCGACCGCACGGGAGATCTCGGCGATCTCGTCGTCCGGGCGGGGCTTCGCGCCGATCCTGGCGTTCAGGTCGCCGGCCGCGATGCGCCGCGCGGTGCCCGCGGCGGTGCGCAGCCGGCGGCTCATGCGCGCGGCCGTCAGGGCGCCGATCGGGAGGACGACGGCGGTGGTGACCAGCCCCGCGACGACGATGTTGGTGTCGAGCGCGCCGATGTCCCGCATGGTGGTGCGCATGTCGACGCGTACGGACAGCACCCGGTCCCCTGCGGGGCGCGCGGCCCACATCGAGGGCCCGCCGGGCCCGCCCGTGTACTCGGTGCCCTGCCGGCCGTCCCGTACGAGCTCCCGCAACTCGTCCGGCACGTTCCGGGCGTCGAGTTCGGCACCGGAGCCCGCCACGTCCCCGGTGCGGGCGTAGGCGGCCGCGGCGCGGTCGAGTGTCGTACGGGCGGTCTGCCGCGCCTGGGACAGCTCGTGGTCGCGGGAGGCGTTGTGTACGAGTACGCCGACCGCCGCCGCCACGGCACACGTCGCCGCCGCCACCAGGAGGACGATCCGCCATCGAAGTGCCATCGTCAGCGCCGCAGCTTGTAGCCGAACCCGCGGACGGTCTCGATCCGTCCGGCGCCGATCTTCGCCCGCAGCCGCTGCACATGGAGGTCGACCACGCGGGTGTCGCCGTGCCAGGCGTGGTCCCACACTCGGTTGAGCAGCGTACGGCGCTCCAGCACCACGCCCGGCGAGCGCGTGAACTCCAGCAGCAAACGCAGCTCCGTCGGGGTCAGCGCCACCACCTCGCCGCCCCGGCGCACCTCCATCCCCTTGCTGTCGACGGCCAGATCGCCGAACACCACCGTGGACCCGCCCCCTTCGCCGCCGCAGCCCGTGCCGTCGCCCGTACGGTGCGTGCCCCCGGCACCGTACGGTGCGCACGCGAAGGCCGAACGGCGCAGCAGCGAGCGGATACGGGCCACGAGGACGGCGCTCTCCACCGGCTTGACGACGTAGTCGTCGGCGCCCGCCTCCAGCCCGGACACGATGTCGAGGGAGTCGCCGCGCGCGGACATCATCAGGATCGGCGCCAGGCTCAGTTCGCGGATACGGCGGCACAGCCCGATGCCGTCGAGCTCGGGCAGCATGATGTCCAGGAGCAGCAGGTCGGGCCGCTCGTCGCGGAAGATCTCCAGCCCGGTGAGGCCGTCGCCCGCGGTGGACACGGTGAAGCCGTAGCGCTCCAGGAGCATGCGGACGGTGTTCCGGATGACCTCGTCGTCCTCGACGATCAGCAGGTGCGCCTCGGCGGCGTCGCCGCGGCGGTGCTCGGGGTGTGCGGACGTCATGGTGCCGGGCTCGCCCCCCGAGGTGCCGGGCTCGTCTCCGGGGGTGCCGGGCTCGCCTCCGGTACGGGGACGACGCTGTCGATGTCCCCGTCGGGCGCGCCGCGCTGACCGGTTTCCGGCGGGACGGGCCTCATCTGCGTGCCGTTCCACCGGTACCGGGTCGTCACCCGGCCCTCCGTGCCCGGCCCGGCACCCACGCTCAGACCGGTGATGACCAGGTCCCGGCCGATGACGGCGGACGTCATTCCCGACACCCCCCAGGAGACCAGCACCGGCTGCACGGTGCGCCCGTCGGCCCGGTACACCTCGATCAGGGTGAGCCCCGAGTCCGGCTCGTCCAGCGCCACCAGCAGCTCGTCCTCGCCGTCACCCGTCAGGTCCCGGTGCACGGGCTCGCGCAGCCCGCAGGGCTGCCCCGGGCAGCGCTTGAGGCCCGCGGCGAACCGGCCGGGCACGTTCGGGTCCCTCAGGATCAGGTCCCTGACCTCCATTTCGCGCAGCCCGCCCGCCGGCACGGTGGCCTTGACCGGCGCGTACGGCTCGGTGACCCGCTCTCTCTCGTCCTCCGTCGGCGGCGTGTGCTCCGGCCACAGCGGCGATGCGCTCGGCGGCGCCGACAGGCTGGGCGCGGGACCGCCGTCCCGCGCGCCCCCCTCCGCCGCGCAGCCCGCCGCGGCGGCGGCCCCGGCCAGCAGCAGGGCGGCGACCGCGGGCACCCGTACGCGCCCGCGCGGAGTGCGCGGGGCGGGGCCGGTGGTGCGTACGGGGACGGTGTGCATCGCCGCCAGCGTACTGGCGTACGGCGCGGGCCCGGCGGGCTCCGTACGCGCACGGGCCCCGTACGGTGCTGCCTCCGCGGTCCTCCAGTGGAGCCGTACGCCGCCCGTACGCCGGCCCGCGCCGTAAGAATCCGGCCAAACGCGTAAACCTCTGCCCGCCCTTCCGCAACCAACCAGCACGCAGCGCCCCGAACGGGGCGTGTCCACGTGCTGTTGTGTGCGGGAGGACAGTGAATGCCGAACTTGAGAGAACGACTGTGGCCGGGCCGTCGGCGCCGGCGCGTACTGGGAGTCGTCGCCGCGGCCGCGCTGCTGGCCGCAGGCGCCGGCGGGGCGACGGCCGTCGCCCACCAGGGAGACGGGCAGGGAGACGGGCACCGGGGAGGCGGCGGGCACCGCGTCATCTCGACGCCGGACGCGCCGGAGGCCATCGGCCCCTACTCGCAGGGGATCTCCGCGAAGAACCTCACGTTCGTCTCCGGTCAGCTGCCCATCGACCCGAAGACCGGGTCGATTCCGGCCGGTTCGTCGATCGAGGAGCAGACGCGGCTGGTGCTGCGCAACGTCGAGGCCATCCTCAGGGCCGACCGGATGTCCCTGAAGCAGGTCGTGTCCACCACCGTCTACGTCGCCGACCTGGACGACTTCGAGCGGTTCAACGCCGCCTACGCCGAGTTCTTCGGCACCTCCGCGCCGCCCGCGCGGGCCACCGTCGAGGTCGCGCGCGTGCCGCGTGACGCGAAGGTCGAGATCTCCGCCATGGCCGTGCGCTGAGCCCGGCTCGGCGGCCCCGGCCTCCGTTTCCGCCGGCTGCCCGCCGGCGTACCTCTGACCCGATCAACCGCCGTCCGGCCGGCGCGGTTCCACGCCGCGCCCAGCCGCTTCGATTTGCCCTGACTCATCCCTGTTTCGCGCCCTCAGTGACTCTCGAAGGAGTACACGACATGGCACCACAGAGACTGACCACCCGTACCCCCGCCGCCCGCTCCGGCTTCTCCCGCCGGGGCTTCGTCGGGCTGCTCGGCGCCGGAGCCGCCACGGCCGGGGTCGGGACCGTCGCCGGAGCGCCCTTCGCGCATGCGGCCGCGCCGGAGGGACTCACCGCCGCGCGGCTGCCCTCGCCCTCGTCGCCGGGCTACTGGGACGCGGTGGAGCGCCTGTTCATGCTCGACAAGGACGTCCTGTTCATGAACGTCGGCACCGTCGGCTCGCCGCCCCGCGAGGTCGTCGAGATCGTCGACCGTACGCACCGCGAGGTGGCCGCCGGTGCCATCGCCGCGTACAGCGACTTCGCCGACGTACGGGCTGTCGCCGCCCGGGGCCACGGCTGCGACCCCGACGAACTCGCCGTCTCCCACAACACCAGCGACGGCATGTCGAAGATCCTCGCCGGGCTCGCCCTCAAGGAGGGCGACGAGATCCTCACCACCAACCACGAGCACTCCGGCGGCAACGTGCCGATGGCGCTCCTGCGCGACCGGTACGGCGTACGGATCAAGCGCGTCGCGCTGCCCGTCGGCAACGACCAGCGGGCCGAGGACTACGTGGAACTCTTCCGCGGCGCCATCACCTCACGCACCAAGGTGCTGCTGTTCTCCGCCCCCACCTACAAGACCGGCACCATGCTGCCGATCCGGATGCTCGCCGAACTCGCCCAGGAGCACGGCCTGATCAGCGTCGTGGACGGCGCGCACATCCCCGGCATGATGGCGTACGACTTCCACCAGCTCGGGGTGGACTTCCTCGCCGGAGCGGGCGCCAAGTGGCAGTGCGCACCCGGCGGCACGGGCCTGCTCTACCTCCGCAACAAGGTCCTGGACCGCTACAACCCCAACCCGCTGCCCGAGTTCTGGCCGGTGGTCTCCAGCGGCTACCCGTCCGAGGGCGGCGTGCCGCCCCGCACCGACGGGCCGAAGGAGAGCTACGACATCGCGGCCCAGCTCCAGCAGGTCGGCAACGGCAGCATGGCGATCATGGCGGGCGTGCGCCGCGCCTGCGAGGTGTGGGACCGCATCGGGCGCGAGCGCATCGAGAAGCGCGTCGTCGGGCTGTCCGACCACCTGAAGGAGCTCGTCGCCGAGCGGTGGGGCGTGAAGGCGCTGTACTCACCGAAGGACGACCCCCGTCTGACGTGCGCGCTGACCTCGTTCGCGCCGTTCCGCGACGCGGGCGACGTGTACGACGGGGAGAAGACGACGGCACTCGTGGAGCGGCTCAAGGACGAGCACGGAATCACCATCCGCACCAGCGACTTCCCGGTGGCCGGTTCGGACAGGCCGCACCACGTGGTCCGGGTGTCCACGCACCTCTTCCACCAGAAGAAGGACGTGGAGCGGGTCGTCGACGCGCTGTGGAAGCTGTCAGGCACGATGCGCTGAACCGTACGGAGCCGCCGTACGCCGCCGTACGGTGCCGCCGTACGACTCCCTGCGGAACCGCCGTGCGACTCCCTGCGGAGTCGTACGGCGGTTCCGTACGCGTCAGTGCCGGACGTACGCGTCAGCCGGGCTGACGCGTCAGGGCTGGACGATCACGTCGACGCGCTCGTTGCGCGGCGGCCGCTCCGGCTCCGACAGCGAGTTCAGCGCCCACAGGCCCACCAGGTCGGCCACGGCCACGATCACGACCGCCAGCACCAGCATGACCAGCCGACGGCGCCGTTCGCGCCGCTGCCACTCCGCGCGCGCCCTGGCGTACGTGTCGGGGGACGGAGTGACGTTCTGCGCCAGTGAGTCGAGCGTTTCCCGGAGCCGGACCTCGGGGTCGTCCACACTCATCGGTGCGTCTCCAGCGCGCGCGACAGCGCCTCCATCCCGCGGGAGATGTGCGACTTCACGGTGCCCGCGCTGATCCCCATCGCCTCGGCTATCTCCCTCTCCTTGAGGTCCATCCAGTAGCGGAGCACCAGGGCCTCGCGCTGACGGCCGGGCAGTTGCTTGAGCGCGTCGACGACCTGCCGCTGGTCCTCGTGCAGCATCGCGGTGGACTCGGCGGAGTCGATGTCGGACACCTCGACGCTCGCGTGGCGCCGCGACACCTGGAGGCGCCGTATCCGCATCCGTACGAGGTTGCACACCACAGAACGAAGGTACGCGGGGGCGGCGTCCGGCGCACGGAGCCGGTACCAGCGGTGGTGCAGCACGCAGAACGCCTCCGCGACCACGTCCTCGGCGTCCTGCTCCGCGCCCAGCAGCACGGCCAGACGCACCAGTTGGGCGTGGTACCCGTCGAACAGGCTGATCAGCGCCGACTCGCGCGCCACGTCCCGCAGGTCCACGCCGGGGTCGGCGTCCGGCGGGATCGGCGCGCCCGCCTCCGGGCCGTACGGGCCCTGGGACGTGCCGGGCGGACCGCTCCGCGCGGTGTCCTCCCGCGCCGCCGCCCCCTGCCCGTTGCTCTCTGCGGCCACTCCGGGTCCGTTGCTCCCTGTCAGTTCGGCCCCGTTGCTCCGCGCCGCACCGCCGTCCCGGTGCCAGGGCTTCTCCGTACCCCTCACCGCAGCGTCCCCCCTCCGCGTACGGTCCGGACCGGCCGCAGCACCCCGGACAGTCCGCGCGGAACGCCGATCCGGTCCAGCAGCGGGCTCGCGAGGGCGACGACGGCGAGGTTGAGGGCGAGCCCGACCAGGCCCGCGTACACCTGCACGTCGACCGGGCCGGCGTGGACCCGTACGAGCGAGGTGAAGCCGCTCACGTTCACCAGCGCCGTCCCCACGACCATGCCGACCAGCCAGCCCGCGAGCAGCGAGATCCGGTGCGGCGTCCGGTGCAGCAGGCCCAGCACGATCACCGGCAGGACCTGCAGCACCCACACGGCGCCCAGCAGATGGAGGTTGATGGCCGCCTGGTCGCGCAGCCCCAGCGCGAACACGAGCGCGCCGACCTTGACGACCAGGGACATCAGCCGCGCCATACGCGTCACCTGCGCCGGGGTGGCCTTGGGGTTGACGAACTCGCGGTACACGTTCCGCGCGAACAGCGTCGCCGCGCCGATCGACATCACCGCCGCGGGCACGAGCGCCGCCACGACGAGCGCGCCCAGCAGCAGACCGGCCGCCCACCCCGGCGCGATGTCCAGCACCAGCAGTGGAATCGCCAACTCCGAGCGCCCCGGCGGTGGTCTGACGCCCGCCGCGAGCGCCGCCACCCCGAACACGGCGAACAGTCCGAGCATCGCCGTCCAGCCGAGCAGCGTCACCGACGTCCGGCGCAGCACCGACCCCGTGCGGGCGGAGAACGCGACCATCAGCACGTGCGGGAAGGCGAACAGCGCGAGCGCCGAACCGAGCGCGAGGGACATGTACGCGAAGGCCAGCGACGGGTCGGGCACCAGCGTGGAGACGCCGTCGCGCGCGACGAGCACCGCGTCGGCCCGCGCGAACAGCTCCCCTGGCGAACCCACCCGCCCGAACACGAAGGCGCCGATGGCCAGCGTGGAGCCGACGACGAGCACCGCCTTCACGACGGACACCACCGTCGGGGCGCGCAGCCCGAACCGGTACGTCGACACGGCCAGCACCGCGAACACCGCCGTCAGCGCCAAGTCGCCCGCCACACCGTCCGCGTGCAGCCCCAGCACGCTCAGCACGGCGCGCAGCCCGAGGAGTTGCAGCGCGATGTACGGCATGGTCGCGAAGATCCCGGTGAGCGCAACGGCCAGCCCGAGCAGCGGCGACCCGTAGCGCTCCTGTACGAAGTCGGCGACGGTGATGTGCCCGTGCGCGCGTGCCGTCGAGGCGAGCTTCGGGAGCAGGACGAACGCGAGCGTGCAGATGATGATCGTGTACGGCAGCGCGTAGAACCCGATGCCGCCCGAGCTGAAGACCGCGCCGGGCACGGCCGTGAACGTGTACGCGGTGTAGACGGTGCCGCCCAGCAGGCACCAGATCAGCCCTCCCCGCTGCCCGCGGTCGGCGAGGGCCCAGTCCTCCAGGTCCGCCCTGACGCCGGCCGCCCTGCCGAGGCGGGCGCCCCCCAGTGCGACCACGGAGGCCACCAGTACGACGGCGACGCACGCGGTCACGGCGGCGGGGTTGTTCATGGCTCCTCCATGCTCGTTGCGGCCCGGTGCCCGACTGCGGACACCGGACCTCCAGCGGCCCGGACGGCGGCGCGCGGCCGCCGTCGGCGGAAGTCCGGCCGCCTCGCGGTAAACCCTCGCGGGCCGACGCGCAACTACCGGACGCAGAACCCTTTCCGGGCGGCCGTCACGAGGCCGTACGAGTCACCGGTGTGGAGGAGGGAGCTCTGACAGTCCAGGAGTGAACCACTGATTCCAGCCAAAGAACAGACCTTCGTCACGTGGTGGGACCGCGCTCGGAGTGCCGCTCCCACCTGGCCTGACAGTGCCCGCCGGGCCGGCGGGGAGAGGCGTCGCCGGATGTGTGCAGGGCAAGTTCAGCCACGCGGTGCGGGAGCCCGTACGGCTGCCTGGAGGCGCGGCGCGAGGGCCCGTACGGCCGCATGGCTGCGCGGCACGAGGGCCCGTACGGCCGCCCGGCTGTGCCTGGCGGCCGCGTTCGCCGGGCCGCTGCTCGCACCCGTGAGCCTGCGGACCGAACCCCGGCTGCTGGGCTGGCCGTTCTTCTACTGGTACCAGCTCCTGTGGGTGCCGCTCGCCGCCGTACTGCTGGCCTGCGCCGGACTGCTGCGCCGCCGGGCCCGTACGGCCGGCGCCGCCGCCGCGGCGCCGCCGCGCCCGGACGCCTCGCCGGCGCGGGGCCCGGGCTGATCCGGCACGGGCCGGGAGACGGCGCTTGTCCAAGCCCGGCCGCCTGCCCGTCATGAGCCGGCAACCGGGATGTCGCCTGATTCCCGCCCATGGTCGTGAGCATGTCATCCGCCCATAGTGGGACCGGCGTACGAAGACCGGCCGGGTGCCGCCCGACTCCCTTTGACCAGAAGGAGATTGTCCGTGCCGATGACCAGAAAGAGACGTTCCGGTGCCGTCGCACTGGCCGCGTTCCTGGCGGTACTCGCCGGCACCGCGACGGTGCCCGCGGCGGGAGCCGACGACAGCTCCGCGGACAGCGCCGACAGCGCCACCGCGGGCGCCGCCGACCGTGCCGCACTGCCCGGGATCGCTCCCCGTGCCGAGACCGCCGCGATGTTCGACGATGACGAGGGCGGCGACGCCAACGCCGACGACCCGGCGATCTGGCGCAACGACGCCGACCCGGACGCCAGCCTCGTGATCGCCACCGCCAAGACAGGCGGCCTGCGCGTCTACGACCTCGATGCCGAGGAGGTGCAGTCCATCCCCGCACCCGAGGCGCCCGGCCCCGACGACGCCCCGGGCCGCTTCAACAACGTCGATCTCGTACACGGCATGAAGCTGGGCCCGGGCCCCGCCGACCTGGCCGTCACCAGCGACCGCGGCAGCGACAAGCTGCGTGTCCACCGCATCGACGGCGACCGGCCCGATGCCCCGCTCACCGACGTCACGGACCCCTCCGCGCCGTGGATCTTCTCCGGCTCGCAGGACGAGGTCAACGAGGAGAGCACCGCGTACGGCCTCGCCACCTTCACCGACGCCGCGACCGGCCGCTCGTACGCGCTGGTCAGCCAGAACGCGACCACCGCCATCGCGTTGCTGGAACTGACCGCGACGGCGAACGGCACGGTCACCTACCGGCACGTCCGCACCGTCGAGCTGCCCGGCACCTTCACGATGCCCGACGGCACCGCCTGGTCCCCCTGCGGCGACCCCGGCGAGGGGCCGCAGGTCGAGGGCATGGTCGTCGACCCGGAGACGGACACGCTCTTCGCCGGCCAGGAGGACGTCGGCGTCTGGCGCATGCCGGCCGATCTGACGGGCGGGCCGGTGATTCAGGACAAGGTCCGCGAGTACGGCGTCCCCGCCGAGTACGACGAACCGTCCGACGAGTGCGTGCCCGGGGAGGACCCCGGCTTCGGAGGCACGCATGTGTCCGCCGACGTGGAGGGGCTGACGCTGCTGCGGCAGGACGAGGGGGACGGCTACCTCCTCACCTCCAGCCAGGGCGACAGCAGCTTCGCCGCGTTCGACCGCGAGGCCTCCGACGACTACGAGTACGAGGGCGGCTTCCGCGTGACCGCCGCGTCCGGAACCCTCGACGGCTCCGAGGAGTGCGACGGCGCGGACGTGCTCAACGAGCCGCTGGGCGCCCGCTACCCGGACGGCCTGCTGGTCGTACAGGACGGCCACACGGAACCGGAGGACGGCGACCGGGAGGCCACGGGCTTCAAGTTCGTCGACCTCGCCGACGTCCTGGACGCCCTCGACGACTGAACCTCCGCGACGGCGGTGAGCCCGCCCCGGGGCCGGAAGGCCCGGGGCGGGCTCACTTACGGGCGGATGTGCGGCAGGTCGTGTGCGCGGCCGAAGGTCTCGTCTTCGAAGGGTGCCGCGCGCACGACCTCTCTGTGGCCTCTCTGCCGCGCACGACCTCTCTGCGGGCCGCCGGTCCGGAACCTACGAGGCCAGCCGCTCGCGTGCGCCGCGGCGGCCTGAACTCGCCGAATCCGCCGAGGCGAGCGCGCCGCCGGGCCGGCTGATCTCGGCCCACACCGTATCGAGGGAGAGCCCGAGCACATCGGCGATGGCTGCGATCGTCGGGAAGGCGGGGGTGGCCACGCGGCCCGACTCGATCTTCCGGAGGGTTTCCGGCGAGACCCCGGCGGCGAGCGCGACATCAAGCATCGAGCGCTCCCCCCTGGCCTGGCGGAGGAGGGCGCCGAGGCGCTGTCCGCGTTCGATGTCTGCGGGGGTGAGCGGCAACCTGACCATGGGGCCGATTCTAATGCCGGTATAGTATGGCCGGTATAGTTATTGGTCACAGTTACCGGTCACCTGAAGGGCGCCGCATGATCGAGATCCTGAACCCCACCCTGCTGACCCGGGCAGCGGGCACAGGCGCCCTGGTCGCTGACATCCTGCACACGCTGAAGGGCCGCAGCACGGCAGGCACGAACCTGCTGGACATCGACCGGTGGGCCAAAGCCATGATCACCGAGGCGGGGGCCCTGTCCTGCTACGTCGACTACGCGCCGTCCTTCGGGCGCGGCCCGTTCGGCCACTACATCTGCACGGCCGTCAACGACGCCGTCCTCCACGGACGGCCCCGCGACTACGCGCTCGCCGACGGCGACCTGTTGACCCTCGACCTCGCCGTCTCCAAGGGCGGGGTCGCCGCGGATGCCGCCGTCAGCTTCCTCGTGGGCGACGGGGAGCACCCCGAGAGCGTCGCGATGATCAACGCGACCGAACGCGCGCTCGCCGCGGGCATCGCCGCCGCCAAGCCCGGGGCCCGCATCGGCGACCTCTCCCATGCCATCGGCACGGTCCTCAGCGAGGCGGGGTACGCGGTCAACACTCAGTTCGGCGGCCACGGCATCGGCTCAACGATGCACCAGGACCCGCACGTTGCGAACACCGGCCGCCCCGGCCGCGGCTACGAACTGCGCCCCGGACTGCTGCTCGCGCTGGAGCCGTGGGTCATGGCGGACACCGCCGAACTCGTCACCGACGCGGATGGTTGGACGCTCCGGAGCGCGACGGGCTGCCGTACGGCACACAGCGAGCACACGATCGCCATCACCGCCGACGGAGCCGACATCCTCACCCTCCCGAAGCACATGCGGCCGTGACGTCGCCGTACCGGCCACCGTACCGGCCACCGTGTCGGGGCCGGAGGACCACGCCAAACGGCCCGCGACCAGCAAGGCCACGAGCCGTCCTGTGGAAGCTGTAAGTGCCCCCGGCAGGATTCGAACCTGCGACACCCGCTTTAGGAGAGCGGTGCTCTATCCCCTGAGCTACGGAGGCGGATACGGCCGGTGGTCCGGCAGCACCCGACAGTGTAGCGGGTGGCTCTTATACACATCCGAAGCTGCCGACGAAGGCTTAGGGGGGGATGTCGGGGGTGGCGTGATCGTTACAAAAAAAAAACGCAAAGCAGGGAAGACAGTAGAGTGGAAGCAGGAAGAAGAAAACAGAATGGCCCGCCGCGGACGTCTTCGACGCCCTGCGCGCCGCCCCCGCCCGTATCGACCTGACGCCCGGCGTGCCCGACCTGGCCGCGTTCCCCCGTACGGCCTGGCTGCGCGCCGAACGCGCCGTCCTCGGCGGCCTCGCACCCTCCGACTTCGGCTACGGCGACCCGCGCGGCGCCCCTGCCCTGCGCCGCGCCGTCGTCAACTGGCTGGCCCGCAACCGGGGGATCCGCGCCGAACCGGACGACGTGCTCGTCGTGTCCGGCGTGGCGCAGGCGCTCGGCCTGATCGCGCGGGTGCTGCGGGACGACAGGGTCGGCGCGATCGCCGTGGAGGACCCCGGTTCGCTCGGCACCGGGCAGCATCTGCGGTACTGCGGCATGGACACGCCGCCGGTGCCCGTCGACGCGGAGGGCGTACGGGTCGACGCGCTCCGCGCGAGCGGCGCCCCCGCCGTACTCCTCACCCCGGCGCACCAGTTCCCGACCGGCGTCGTCCTCGGCGGCGAGCGGCGGCGCGCGCTGATGGAGTGGGCCGAGTCGGGCGACGGCGGGCTGATCGTCGAGGACGACTACGACGCCGAGCACCGCTACGACCGGGCCCCCGTGCCCGCCCTCCACGCCATGCTGCCCGAACGGGTCTGCTACACGGGCAGCGTCTCCAAGCTCCTCGCCCCCGCCCTCCGCGTCGGCTGGGTGCTGGCGCCACCGCGCCACCGCGCCGCGCTCGTCGACGCCAAGCGGTACGCCGACCTCGGCAACGCCGTCCTGACCCAGCTCGTGCTCGCCCGGCTGATGGAATCGGGCGCGCTGGAACGACAGTTGCGCCACCTCCGCCGTCGCCACCGGCGCCGCCGCGACGCGATGATCGACGGCATCCGCGCCCACCTCCCGGGCGCGGTCGTCCACGGCGCCGCGGCCGGCCTGCACCTGATGATCACCTTCGCCCCGGACACCGGCCTCAGTGACACGGCCCTCGCCGCGGCGGCCCTGGAACGCGGCGTCAAGGTCCACCCGCTCTCCTGGCACCACCAGCACCCGGACCGCCCGGGCCTGGTCATGGGCTACGCGGCGAGCCCCCCGTCGGACATCACCACGGCCCTGACCACCCTGGGCGAAGCCCTGCGGGCGGCGCGCTGACGAGCCGCGCCGGCGGTCACGGTACGTAAGCCCTCACCCGTTCGGACGAACGTCCGGCGATACGGTGCGGGTAGCCTGAAGCCGTCGGCGAGTATCCAGCTCATGGGAGCAGTGATGAGTGTCGAGCCCGAGTATGAGTGGCCCCAGCCGCCGGTGGGCGGATACACCGCCGACGACCTGGACCGGCTCCCCAATCTGCCTCCGCACACGGAGCTGATCGACGGGAGCCTCGTCTTCGTGAGTCCGCAGTCTGCCTTCCACGTTCGTGCCATGCGCCTACTGGAGAATCGGCTGCTCGAGGCAGCCCCCCCGGAGCTGGATGTCTTCCGGGAGATGACGGTGATTCTCGGGCCTCGGAACCGCCCGGAGCCGGACGTCCTTGTCGTGCGGGCAGAGGCGCTCACTCGGCATGACCAGACCAGCTTTCAGCCCGAGGACGTGCTGCTCGCCGTGGAGGTCGTCTCCCCCGACTCCGTGGACCGGGACCGGGAGACCAAGCCCCGCAAGTACGCGGCCGCGGGCATCGCGCACTACTGGCGGGTGGAGGACGACGGCGGTCGGCCGGTCGTGTACGTCTTCGAGCTGGAGCCCGCCACCCGTACGTACGCCGTCACCGGCATCCACCACGAGCAGTTGAAGGTGACCGTGCCGTTCGCCGTCGATGTCGATCTCACCGCGATCGGGCGTCCCCGGACGCGGTGAGGTCCGCGTACACCACGAGGTTCTCCAGGTAGTGGCCCGCGGCGCGGTCGTACGGGCCGGTGCAGGTGATGAGGCGGAGGGCCGCGCGGCCGTTCGTGTCGCCGTAGACGCGGGCCGTGGGGAAGGCGGACTGGCGGTGGCTGGTGATCTCGGCCGCGCGGAAGGCGGCGGTGGTGCCGTCGGTGCGGTCGACGTAGATGCGGTCGCCGGCGCGGAGGTCACGCAGGCGGTGGAAGACGGCTGGGCCGGTGTCCGAGTCGTAGTGGCCGACGATCACCGCCGGGCCCGCTTCGCCCGGCTCCGGGCCGTCGCGCCACCAGCCCGTACGGGCCGGGTTCTCGGGGGTGGCCAGCGTACGGTCCGTGCCGAGCGCGAGCGGGCCGACGGCGGCGCTGACCGAGATGGCGGGGATGCGGACGCGTACGGGGTCGGCTGCCCGGTGTTCCGGGTGCGCCGGGCGGTGCGCGCGGTCCCCGCCTCCGCCGTCGCCCGACTCCGCCTGCGGCTCCGGGGCCGGCGCCTCCGTACGTACCGCCGCGTCCGGCGGCCCGCCGCCCCGCGCGCCCCCGCCCGCGCCGCAGCCGGCGGCGGCCAGCGCGCAGGCGGCCGCGCACACCCACGCGCACAGCGCGGTGACGCCACGGGAGGGGGGCCGGGGCGGCGACCCGTACGGGGCGGGGGAACGCGCGCCGGTCCGGCCCCGGGACCGGACCGGGTCCCGGGGCCGGAGGCGGGCGCGGTGCTCAGGAATCCGAGCCTGCCCGGCGGCGGCGTACGACGATCACGCTGCCCGCCGCGGCCAGCGACGCGCCGGCCGCGATGCCCAGCGGCAGCGTGACACCGGCCGGGTCCTGCCCGGCCGTGCCGCCGCCGCCCGCGTCGACCGAGCCCTTGGGCTTCTCGCCGCTGTCCGCGTTCGAGGGGTCGCCCGGTCCGGGAGGCCATTCCTCGCACGCCTTCTTGTCCTTGTCGGTGTCGAGGTTGTTGGGATCGGAGCTGTCCGAGTCGTACGTCTTCTGGGCTTTCTGCTGGGAGCCGTAGTCCTTGCAGTCCTTCTCGGCGGGTGCCGCGGGCGCCTCGGGTGCGGCGTACGCCACCCCCGACAGCGACAGCGGGGCGGCAACTGCGAGTACGCCGGTGGCGGCGGCTACACGGAGACGCATGGGAACCTCCCGGAGTTTCGGGGTTTTCACTCCAATGCCACGGTTCGCCCCATTCACGGGAGCAGCCATCCAGGCAGGGCCATTCGGGTGAAGGCACGCCGCTGACCTGCTCCTCCGTACGTGGGTCCCGCGCGCGCCGCCCCGTACGCGCCCGCGCCCTCGGGTCGCCGAAGGGCCCGGACGGGAAGCGGAACGGGCCGGTCTGTGCCAGCGCGCCGCCGCACGGGCACGGCCGTACGGGACCCCGCGCCGCCGCCGTACGCGCCCCGGGCCGCCGCCGTACGGGACCCCGCGCCGCGGCCGTACGCGCCCCGCGCCCCCGCCCCGCGCCACCTGTGAGGTGTCGCACGTTTCCGTGGGCCGGGCCGGGGAGCGGGCAGGGTTGGCTGCTGGGCGGGTGCGATGTGGCGCTCGCCTGCCGCGCTGTGGCGGGCCGGCCCAGGGATGGGCCGAGGCCGGCCGACCGGCGTACGGCGGAGCAGTCCGTGCCGGGCCGTGCCGGGCCGGAGCCAGGCCCGTGGGGCCTTCGGCCCGGAGTGCCGGGGCCGGCCCGCGGGGCCGTGGCCGCGGTTGTGCCGCCGGCCGGTGAGCGGCCGGGGGCGCGGTGTCATCCGAGCGGCGCCGCGGTACGTCTCACAGCGTGAGAGCGGCGGGGACTGTCCCGCCCGCTCGGTAAACTGGGCCGAACGCGGGACCCCGGCCGAAACGGGTCCCGGTGAGAGTTTCGAGGAGCGAGCACACGTGGGCCTTGTCGTGCAGAAGTACGGCGGCTCCTCCGTTGCCGATGCCGAGGGCATCAAGCGCGTTGCCAAGCGGATCGTTGAAGCCAAGAAGAACGGCCATCAGGTCGTCGTCGTGGTCTCGGCGATGGGTGACACGACGGACGAGCTGATCGATCTCGCTGGAGAGGTGTCCCCGGTCGCGTCCGGCCGCGAGTTCGACATGCTGCTGACCGCCGGAGAGCGCATCTCCATGGCCCTGCTGGCGATGGCGATCAAATCGCTGGGCCACGAGGCGCAGTCGTTCACCGGCAGCCAGGCCGGTCTGATCACCGACTCCGTGCACAACAAGGCGCGGATTCTCGACGTGACCCCGGGCCGTATCCAGAGCTCGGTGGACGAGGGCAACATCGCGATCGTCGCCGGTTTCCAGGGCGTGTCGCAGGAGAGCAAGGACATCACCACGCTCGGCCGCGGCGGTTCGGACACCACCGCGGTGGCGCTGGCCGCCGCGCTGGACGCGGAGGTCTGCGAGATCTACACCGACGTGGACGGTGTGTTCACCGCGGACCCGCGCGTGGTGAAGAAGGCGCGGAAGATCGACTGGATCTCGTTCGAGGACATGCTGGAGCTGGCGAGTTCCGGCTCCAAGGTGCTGCTGCACCGCTGCGTGGAGTACGCGCGCCGGTACAACATGCCGATTCACGTACGGTCGTCGTTCTCCGGCATGCGGGGCACATGGGTAAGCAGCGAGCCGCCGGGCGGCCGCGGCGGACAGAGCGGACAAGGGGAACAGTCGATGGAACAGGCGCTCATCTCCGGCGTCGCGCACGATGCCTCGGAGGCGAAGGTCACGGTGGTCGGGGTGCCCGACAAGCCGGGTGAGGCCGCGATGATCTTCCGGGTGATCGCGAACTCCGAGATCAACATCGACATGGTCGTGCAGAACGTGTCCGCGGCGACGACGGGTCTGACGGACATCTCGTTCACGCTGCCGAAGACGGAGGGCCGCAAGGCCATCGGGGCGCTGGAGAAGGCGCAGGGCGAGATCGGCTTCGACTCGCTGCGCTACGACGACCAGGTCGCGAAGATCTCGCTCGTCGGTGCGGGCATGAAGACCAACCCCGGTGTCACGGCGACCTTCTTCGAGGCGCTGTCCAACGCGGACGTCAACATCGAGCTGATCTCCACCTCCGAGATCCGTATCTCCGTGGTGACCCGCGAGGACGACGTGAACGAGGCCGTGCGCGCCGTGCACACCGCGTTCGGCCTGGACAGCGACAGCGACGAGGCCGTCGTCTATGGGGGCACCGGCCGGTGAACTCCGGCCCCGGCGGCAGCGGCCAGGTCCGCGCCGACGGCTCAGACGCCTTCCACGGCAAGCCGACCCTGGCGGTCGTCGGTGCGACCGGCGCCGTCGGGTCGGTGCTGCGCGGGCTGCTGTCCGAACGGGAGAACGTCTGGGGCGAGATCCGGCTGATCGCCTCGGCCCGTTCCGCCGGTACGAAGCTCACGCTCCGCGGCGAGCAGGTCGAGGTGCTGGCGCTCACCGAGGAGGCGCTGGACGGCGCCGACGTGGTGCTGCTGCACGTGCCGGACGAGGTGGCGGCGCAGTGGGCGCCGATCGCGGCGTCCAAGGGTGCGGTGGTGGTGGACAGTTCGGCGGCGTTCCGTACGGACCCGGACGTGCCGCTGGTCGTGCCCGAGATCAACGGGCACACGGCCCGGGTGCGGCCGCGCGGCGTCATCGCGAACCCGGACTGCGTGACCCTCGCGATGATCGTCGCGGTGGGCGCGCTGCACTCGGAGTGGGGCCTCGACGAGCTGATCATGTCCTCGTACCAGGCGGTCTCCGGCTCCGGTACGGAGGGCGTACGGGTGCTGCGCGAGCAACTCGCCCTGGTGGCGGGCACGGAGCTGGGGACGAAGCCGGGCGATGTCCGGCGCGCGGTCAGCAGGACCGTTCCGTTTCCGGCTCCGATCGCGCTCAACGTGGTGCCGTTCGCGGGCGAACTCGCCGCGGACGGCTGGACCTCCGAGGAGCAGCGGCTGCGCGACGAGACGCGCAAGGTGCTGGACCTGCCGCGGCTGCGGGTGGTCGCGACGTGCGTACGGGTGCCGGTGATCACCGGGCACTCGCTGTCGGTGCACGCGCGCTTCGAGAGCGAGGTGTCGGTGGGGGCGGCGCACGAGATCCTGGCGAACGCGCCGGGCGTGGTGCTGTGCGACGACCCGGCCGAGGGGGAGTTCCCGACGCCCGCCGACGTGGTGGGCACCGATCCGACGTGGGTGGGGCGGGTGCGGCGCTCGCCGGACGATCCGCGGGCGCTGGAGTTCTTCGTCTGCGGCGACAACCTCCGCAAGGGCGCGGCGCTCAATACGGTGCAAATCGCCGAGGCCGTCGTATCCGGGCACTGAGTCGGAAGCCGGTGGCGGACCGCGTCCAGTTGTGAAGGAACTGTAATCAGTTCAAAGGTCCAGGCCGCTGGCTGGCGACGCGTACTCTGAACGAGAATTTCGCTCCTCCACTCCGCAACCGGCGGTCCGCGGGGGAGCGTCTTTGGTATCGCCGGAATCTCCGTTGTCAGGGCACGAAGCCGCCGCGAGTTTTGGGGCATTGGGGAAGAGCTGGTACGCATGAGGGCATTTAATGCGAAGAGCAATCAGGGCGCTCACGCGTACAACCCTGACGGGGGGATGTGTGTCAAACAGGCGTGGCAGAGGTACTCGAGTTCGCGACAGCTCCTGGGCACGGCGTACGCGTCGGCAGCGGAGGCATGCCCGTGATCGCGCCGTGGCCGGCGGCGCGCCCAGCGCAACCCGCGTCGGTGTCGACGGAACGCGGGGGCGCTGACGACGCGATGACAGCGGGCACCACAGTCGACCACCTCACCGAGACCTACCGCACCCACTACCGCTCCCTGCTCGGGCTCGCCGCCCTGCTGCTCGACGACACCGCGTCCTGCGAGGACGTCGTCCAGGAGGCGTTCATACGGGTGCACTCCGCCCGCAAGCGCGTCCGCGACCCCGAGAAGACCCTCGCGTACCTGCGCCAGACCGTCGTCAACCTGTCCCGCTCCACGCTGCGCCGCCGCATCCTCGGCCTGAAGCTGCTGTCGAAGCCGATGCCGGACATGGCGAGCGCGGAGGAGGGCGCGTACGACCGGATCGAGCGTGACGAACTGAAGAAGGCGCTGGGCGGTCTGCAGCGCAGGCAGCGCGAGGTGCTGGTGCTACGCTACTTCGCGGACATGACAGAATCGCAGGTCGCAGAGGTGCTGGGGCTCTCCCTCGGTTCGGTGAAGGCATACGGTTCCCGCGGTATCGCCGCGCTCAGAGTTGCCATGGAGGCGGCGTCGTGAGTGCCCGTGGTGAAGACCCGAACAGGCATGACCGGGAACGGGACATGTCGGGCGATGAGAATGAACTCCGTGAGCCGGGCGAGCCGTTGAGCCCCGGCCAGGGCCAGGGCCAGGACGGGGACCCGGAAGCGGGCCGTCCGGGGCAGGAACCGGCCGCGGCGGACGCCGATTCCGGTACGGACTCCGGCTCTGCCGGTACCCCACCCGTCGTCGACGAGGACACACTGCGGCGCCTGCTGCACCAGACCGTCGGTGACCTGGAGCCGTCCCCCGCCACCCTCGAGCACCTGCGCCGCGCCGTGCCCCGGCGCCGGGCGCGCAAGCGGCAGGCGCTGGTGGGCGCCGCGGCGGCCGTCGTGCTCGGCGGCGCGGCGATCCCCGCCCTGCTGCACGCGGACCTGGTGCCCGGCGGCGGCAACAAGCCCATGCACGCGGCCAGCCACTCCGAGTCGCACGGCCCGGACGACGAGCAGGGCGGCCGTAACGGCGGCAACGACGACGAGGACGCGCACCAGGGCAAGGAGAACGCCGGCAAGGACGGCAGGAAGTCCGGCGGCGGCGACACCTCCTCCCCGAGCGCGGGCGGTGACACCAAGGGCCCCGGCCCCAGCGACGACACGTACGCCTCGGCGCCCACCTGTGCCGGCGACCAGCTGGGCCGTGGCACCGCGAACGTCGGGCAGCCGGACGGCGAAGGCCGCATCTACGGCTCGTTCGAGGTCACCAACACCTCGGCGGAGCCGTGCTCGGTCGAGGGCGAGGGCATCGTCGGCGCGAGCGCGCGCGGGCGGGCCAGCAGCAGCAACATCCAGGTCATGGACCACACCCCGGGTGACGGGACGGGGCTGCCCGACCCCGGCATGGCGGCCGAGGAGCTCGTACTGGAGCCGGGCGCCTCGTACGTCGTGAAGTTCGCCTGGGTGCCCCGCGAAGGCGGCGGCCCGACCGGCTGCTCCACCTCCACCACGCCGCCGCCGGACAGCGGCGACACCACGGAGGGCGGCGAAGGCACGCCCGACCCCGGCGGCTCGGCGGAGGGCGGAGACGGCACCGCGGACACGGGCGGTGGCGGCGGCGACTCCGGGACCACCGGCGGCGCCAGCTCCGGCACCGGTACGGACACCGGTGGCGGCGGCGAGACGGGCGGCGCCAGCGTCGCCCTCAGCCACACGCCGGACGTCGGCAACACTGCCGCCGCCAGCACCGTCCTGCCGGGCGCGTGCGCGGGCACCGTGTACCGCACGGGAGTGCTCGCCGGGCAATGAGGGCGGCGGCGAAGACGCGGGAGCTCTGAGTACCCGAGCGACCGAGTACCTCGGTGGGGGAGGAGATCGCGGGGCGGGCCCGGCACTGGCGGACCCGCCCCGCGCCCGTACGTACGGCCGCCCCGGCGGCGGGCGGCGGGCGGTGGCGCCGTACGGTTGACCTGTGTACCGGTTCCTGCTGACCCCTCGGTGGTGGGGGATCAACCTCTTCGCCGTACTGTCGATCCCCGTCTGCCTGTTCATGGGCAGCTGGCAGCTCAGCCGTTTCGACGCGCGCGTGGAGAACCACCAGCAGCAGGAGCGCTCCGCCTCGGAGGCCGCCGGCGCGCGGGCCGAGCCGCTGGCCGGGCTGCTGCCCGTCACGCAGGAGACCAGCGGGCGTACGGCGCGGGTCACCGGACGGTACGACACCCGGCACCAACTGCTCGTCCCGGACCGGCGGCTGGACGGCGAGCGCGGCTTCTACGTGCTGAACCTGCTCGCACCGGACTCCGCCTCGGGCTCCGGGCCGGACTCCGCTTCGCGTTCCGGTTCCGGGCCCGGGTCCGGTTCCGGCAAGGCGCTCCCCGTCGTACGGGGCTGGCTCCCCGGCAGCCCCGACCCCGCCCGCGTACCCGCGCCGCCGCGCGGCGAGGTCACCGTGGAGGGCGCGCTCCAGGCGCCCGAGTCGCAGGGCACCGCGGGCGCCCAGCCGGGCGGGCTGCCCAAGGGCCAGCTCGGCATCATCAGCGACGCCGCCCTCGTGAACCTCGTGCCGTACGAGGTGGAGCGCGCCTGGATCACCGTGCAGCGGACCGAGGCACCGCTGAAGCCGGTGCCGCCGGTCGCGCCCGCGAACACGGGGCTCGACATGAAGGCGTTCCAGAACCTGGGCTACACCGCCGAGTGGTTCGTCTTCGCGGGCTTCGTCGTCTTCATGTGGTACCGGCTGTTCCGGCGGGAGGCGGAGCTGGCGCAGGACGCCGAGCTCGGCCTCCTCCCCGACGGCGCGGACGACCCGGACCAGCCCGGGAGCCCTACGAGTCCCGCACCGGAGGCCGCCCCGGACCAGCCGCAGGATGGGCCGGAACCTCCGGCTCCGCCGGATCGGCAGGACTCCCGGGACCAGCCGGAGCCTCAGGACCGGCGCCGGGAGCCGCCGGAGCGGCCTGCTCCAGGCCCAGATGGCGCGTCGCAAAGTCGATCTCCAAGCGGAGCTGCTTGATCCGCTCCTCCACGACAAGCGAGCCGTGCCCGGCGTCGTAGCGGTAGACCTCGTGCGGGTGCCCGCGTGCGGCCAGCCGCTTCACGTAGTTCTCGACCTGCCGGATCGGGCAGCGCGGGTCGTTGACGCCCGCCGAGATGTAGACCGGGGCGCGCACCCCGTCGGCGTACGTGATCGGGGACGACGCCTCGTACCGCTCCGGCACTTCCTCCGGAGTGCCGCCCAGCAGCGTGCGGTCCATCGACTTCAGCGCCTCCATCTCGTCGTGGTACGCCGTCACGTAGTCCGCCACCGGCACCGCCGCGAGCCCCACCGCCCACGCGTCCGGCTGCGTGCCCAGCCCGAGCAGGGTCAGATAGCCGCCCCACGAGCCGCCCGCCAGCACCAGCCGCGCCGGATCCGCGAGCCCGGACGTCACGGCCCACTCCCGTACCGCCGCCACGTCCTCCAGCTCGATCAGGCCCACGCGGTGCTTGAGCGCGTCGGTCCAGGCACGCCCGTAGCCGGTCGAGCCGCGGTAGTTGACGCGTACGACCGCGAAGCCGTGGTCCACCCAGGCCGCCGGCTGGCTGGCGAACGCGTCGCTGTCGTGCCAGGTCGGGCCGCCGTGCACGTCGAAGACGGTCGGGAACGGACCCTCCCCCTCCGGCCGCTGTACGAGCGCGTGCACCGTGCCGCCCGGCCCTTCCACCCAGGCGTCCTCGACCGGCACCGACGACGGCGCCTTCATACCCGGCGGGTCCAGCACGACCTGGCCCGTCGTGGACCGCACCTGCGGCGGCAGCGCCGCCGACGACCACAGGTACTCGACGGTCCCGTCCGGCCGCGCCGTCGCGCCCGACACCGAACCGTCCGGGGTCGGCACCCGTACGAGCGCGCCCGTGCCGATCTCGTACCGCCACATCTCGCTGCGCGCCTGGTGGCTGTGGACGACCAGCAGCGCGCTGCCGTCCGGATACCACTCCGCGCTGACATCGCCCGGCAGGTCGATCGCCAGATCCGTCGACTCACCGCTGAGCGGGTCCCAGATCATCGGCTCCCAGCGGCCCCGCCGCTGGTGCCCGACCAGCAGCCGGCTGTCGCCCGCGACGGGCGCGAAGCCCAGCACGGTCAGGCCGAGCTCGCGGGTGCCGCCCTCGGAGTCGTCCAGCTCGGCGACGGCCGTGCCGTCCGGCCGCACCACGCGCAGCGCCGAGTGCATCGCGTCGCCGTGCTCGGTGTGTTCGACGGCGAGCAGCTCACCGTCGTACGACAGGTCGCCGACGCCGGCGGACTCCGCGTGCCGGTAGATCTCGACGGGCGCGCCCCCGGGCCGTACGACGTGCAGCGTCGAGCCCTCGTCGTCCGTGGACCGCCCCACCACGGCGGTGCCGTCGCGGCCGAGCGCCAGGCCGGCGGGGTACGAGGGGGCGAGTCCGGGCGTCGCGGGCTCGTCGGGGCCGCCGCCGAAGGGCTGCCGCAGCCAGACGCCGAACTCGTCGCCGTCCGTGTCCGAGAACCACCAGATCCACTCGCCGTCGGGGGTCAGGACGCCGTCGGTGGTGCCGTTCGGCCGGTCCGTCACCTGCCGCTGCTCACCGGTCGTACGGTCCCAGGCGTACAGCTCGAAGGTGCCGGTGGCGTTCGAGACGAACAGCGCCCGGTCCGGCGCATCCTCCGCCCAGTCGGGCAGCCCGGTGCGGGGGGCGCGGAACCGCTTCTCCCAGTCCGGCATGCCCGCCGCCACGTCCTTGCGGGCCGCCGAACCGTCCGCGTGCGCTGCCGCCGGACGGTCCGCGCCCGCCGCCGCCGGCCCGCCGCCCGCGGGGTCTGTGTGCTTCGTCATGCGCCCATTCTCCGCTGCCCGGCGCCCGCTCCGTGCGCCGGGGCGGCCGGTGCGCAGGTGACCGGGGGGACGGGGAACGGGTGCAGTGGCAAGTACGCCCGTGTGGGTGCCCAAACGGATCCGAACGAGTGAAGGCCGAGAACTTCCGGCGTACGGCGCAGTTGTGCAGTGCGCTCCGGCAGCGGGGCATTCCATGATCCGGAAGGAAGACTCGTGCTCAAGAAGGTTCTTGCTACGGCTGCTGTGGCCGCCTCCGTTGTTGGTGTCAGCGGCACCGTCGCCGCCCCCGCGATGGCGGTTGGTGACGAACACGGCGGTCAGGAGTCCGTCACCGGCAACGGCGCGATGGAGATGTACGGCAACACCACCACGGGCGGGAAGATGAGCCCGAACATGGCCCTGGTCAACGGCTCGCTGAACAACGTCTGCCTCGGCGTCCCGGTCAACAAGGCCAACGTCGGCAGCCTGGTCGGCCTGGTGCCGATCACCGTCCAGGACATCCTGACCAGCGCCAACAACCAGAACTGCGCGGACAACTCCACGCAGATCGACGGCGACGACCCGCTGTCGCACCTGATCGAGGACATCCCGATCCTCTCCGAGAACGGTGCCAACACGGCGAGCTGACGGCCTCAGGCCCCCGGGCCGCCGACCCCCCTCGGCGGCCCGGGTGTATTCCCCTCGTGTCGAAGCGGCTGCGTCGACAGCAGCGCGGACGTGGGCCCGGTTTCTCCCTCCTTCTGACCGGTGAACCCCACCCCTCACGGCCCCCCGGCCCGGAGCGTTCAGTTCCGGGCGGGGGGCCGTGGCGCGTTCGGGTGCGGGAGCGGCGAGTACAGTGCGGACGTCCCCCACCGTCCGCTGCCCACCGTCCGTTCCCTACGTCCGTTCCGCACAGTCGGTCCCGTACCGTCCGTCCCGCACCGTCCCGAGGTTGCCGTTCCGTGAGCTCCGCGCCGCCGCCCCGTACCCCCGGCGTCACCCCGGAAGGGAACCCCGTGGTCACCGTCGTCGGGATCGGCGCCGACGGGTGGCACGGTCTCCCCGCCGTCTCGCGGGACGCCCTGCGCGCCGCGGAAGCCGTCATCGGCGCCCTCCGCCAGCTGGACCTGCTGCCGCCCGAGTGCCGCGGCGAGCGGATCACCTGGCCCTCCCCGCTGCGCCCCGCCGCACCCGGCCTGCTCGCCGCCCACCGCGGCCGCCGGCTCGCGGTGCTCGCCAGCGGCGACCCCCTCTTCCACGGGATCGGGCGCACGCTCGTAGACGTACTCGGCGCGGACGAGGTCCGCGTACTCCCGCACCCGTCCTCCGTCTCGTACGCCTGCGCCCGGCTCGGCTGGCCCGTGGAGGACACCGACGTCGTGACCCTCGTCGGGCGGCCCGCGGCGCGGCTGGCCTCGGCCCTGTACGACGGGCGGCGGCTGCTCGTCCTCAGCGCGGGCCCCGGCACACCGGCCGACGTCGCCGCGCTACTCCGCGAACGCGGCTTCGGGCCCAGCCGGATGCGCGTACTGGAACAGCTCGGCGGCCCGCGCGAACGGCAGCTCGACGGCACCGCGGCGGCGTGGGGCGACGGCGGCACGGCCCCGGCCGTGGACGCGCTGAACGTCGTCGCCGTCGACTGCCGCCGCGCGTCCGACGCCCCCGACGCCCTCCGCCTCGGCGCCGTACCCGGCCTGCCGGACGCCGCGTACGAGCACGACGGCCAGCTCACCAAGCGCCACGTACGCGCCGCCACCCTCGCCGCGCTCGCGCCCGCGCCCGGCGAAACGCTGTGGGACGTCGGCGGCGGCTCCGGCTCGGTCTCGGTGGAGTGGATGCGTACGCACCCGGCGTGCCGCGCCGTGGCCGTCGAACAGGACGCGGAACGTGCCGCGCGCATCGCCCGCAACGCCGAGACCCTCGGCGTCCCCGCCCTGCGCGTCGTCACGGGCGCCGCTCCCGCGGCACTCGACGGACTGCCCGCCCCGGACGCGGTGTTCGTCGGCGGCGGCCTGACCACCCCCGGCCTGCTGGAAGCCTGCTGGAACGCCCTGCCCGAGGGCGGACGGCTGGTCGCGAACACGGTGACGCTGGAGTCCGAGGCGCTGCTCGCGGACTGGTACCGGCGGCACGGCGGCGACCTCGTACGCCTGACGGTGGCGCACGCCGCGCCCGTCGGCGGCTTCACCGGGTGGCGGCAGGCGATGCCCGTGACGCAGTGGGCGGCGGTACGGCGTGAGGCGTCCGCAGGGCGCGCGGATTCCGCGGAGCGCGCGGCATTCACCGAAGACCAACGAGCCGGAGGCGACGCGACGACATGACCGTGTACTTCATCGGCGCCGGGCCCGGCGCCGCCGACCTGATCACCGTGCGCGGCGCCCGTACGCTCGCCGCCTGCCCCGTCTGCCTCTACGCGGGCAGCCTCGTGCCGCCCGAACTGCTCGCCGAATGCCCGCCCGACGCCCGCCTCGTGGACACCGCCCAGCTCACCCTCGACGAGATCACCGCGGAACTCGTACGCGCCCACGCGGACGGACACGACGTGGCGCGGCTGCACTCCGGAGACCCCTCGGTGTTCAGCGCCGTCGCCGAGCAGATGCGCCGCCTGGACGCGGCGGGCGTGCCGTACGAGGTGGTGCCCGGCGTCCCCGCCTTCGCCGCGGCCGCCGCCGCGCTGAAGCGCGAACTCACCGTGCCGACGGTCGGTCAGACCGTCATCCTCACGCGCATCGCCCAGCGGGCCACCGCCATGCCGGAAGGCGAGGACCTCGCCACGCTCGGACGCAGCGGCGCGCTCCTCGTACTGCACCTCGCCACCGGCTACCCGGACCGCGTCGTCGCCGAACTCCTCCCGCACTACGGTGCGGACTGCCCCGCCGCCGTCGTCGCCCTGGCCAGCCGCCCCGGCGAACTCGTCCTGCGCGGCACCCTCGGTGACATCGCGGACCAGGTGAAGGCGGCGGGCGTGACCCGCACGGCGGTGATCCTGGTCGGCCGCACGCTGGCGGCGGAGCACTTCGGTGACAGCCACCTGTATTCGGCGGAGCGCGACCGGCACGCTTGCTGACGCCGGTGCGTCGCGGGTTGTCGTCCGTGGCCCGGCCCCGGACCTCCGGTCCTCGTCGCCCGGACCTGCGGCTCCCCGCCCTTTGGCACGGGCCCTCGGGCCGTGCCTTGGCCCGTGTCGGCCCCGGGCTGCCTGGCCTGGCCTGTGCCTTGGCCCGTGCCGGGCGGGCGTGTGGGCCTGGCTTTGCCCTCGCCCGTACCGGACGGGTTTGTTGCACCGCGGGTCCACGGCCGGGCGCGGCCCGGGAGGGGCCGGGGTCCGTCCTCAATGGCCGGACGGGCTTGATTCGGCCGCTCGCTCCCTCCAAGGCCCGGCCCGTCAACCCCTCGGCACCCGAACCACGCCCAGCCCGTCCGGCGTTTGAGGACAGCCGGGTCGGCGGGCGCGCGGCGCGCCCGTCAAGTGGTGGCGCGGCCCACCACCGCCCCCGCACGGTCGACGCACAGCACGTCCACCGCCACGGGCGCACCCCGCAGCACCGCCAGTGCCGACTCGCGGGCGGCCGCCGCGACCAGGTCCCCCAGGGGGACGCCCCGTGCCGCGCACAGCTCCAGGGCCGCCAGGCCGGTGTTGGCGTTCGCGACCTCCGTCGCCAGGGCCTCGTCCGCGCCGCCGTTACGGGCGAGTTCGGCCAGGAAGCCCTTGTCGACCTGGGAGCGGCCGGAGTGCAGGTCGAGGTGGCCGGCCGCCAGTTTGGAGAGTTTCGCGAAGCCGCCGCAGATGGTGAGCCGCTCGACGGGGTGCCGCCGTACGTACTTGAGCACCGCCCCCGCGAAGTCCCCCATGTCGAGCAGCGCGTCCTCCGGGAGGCCGTACTCGGCGACGACGGCCCGTTCCGAGGTGGAGCCCGTACAGCCCGCCAGGTGAGTACGTCCGGCCGCCCGTGCCACGTCCACACCGCGCCGGATCGAGTCGATCCAGGCAGAGCAGGAGTACGGCACGACGATGCCCGTCGTGCCGAGGATGGACAGGCCGCCGAGGATGCCGAGCCGGGGGTTCCAGGTGGAGCGGGCGATCTCCTCGCCGTGGTCGACGGAGACGGTCAGTTCGACATCCGGTTCCACACCCGTAGGGGCATCGGCATCGGCACCCGCGGCCGCCGCCACCCGCGCCACGTGCTCGCGCATGAGCTGCCGCGGTACGGGGTTCACCGCTGGTTCGCCCACCGCGAGCGGCAGGCCGGGGCGGGTGACCGTACCGACCCCGGGCCCCGCCCGGAAGACGACGCCCGCGCCGGGCGGCAGCGCCCGTACGGTGACCCGTACCAGCGCGCCGTGCGTCACGTCCGGGTCGTCGCCGGCGTCCTTCACGATCCCGGCGGTGGCCTGCCCGTCGCCCCGTTCCTCGACGGCCAGCGCGAACGACGGCGTCTGCCCCTTGGGCAGCGTGATCGTCACCGGGTCCGGGAACTCGCCCGTCAGCAGCGCCGTGTACGCGGCCGTCGCGGCGGCCGTCGCGCAGGCACCGGTGGTCCAGCCGGGCCGCAGACCGGTGTGCTTGAGTTGGGCGTCGCGCCCGCCACCGTCACCCATGAGAGGCCGCCCGGATGTCCGCGTCACCGCGCCACGTGCTGATCCTCGGCGGTACGACCGAGGCCCGCCGCCTCGCGGAGGTGCTGCACGCAGACGTACGGGATGAGGCGGACGTACGGGGCGGGGACGCCGTACAGGTCGGGGACGCCGTACGCGTCACGACCTCGCTCGCGGGGCGCGTCACACGCCCCGTCCTGCCGCCCGGTGAGGCCCGGATCGGCGGCTTCGGCGGCACCGACGGGCTCACACGGTGGCTGCGTGAACAGCGGGTGCACGCGCTCATCGACGCCACTCATCCCTTCGCCGGCACGATCAGTTTCCACGCGGCCGCCGCGGCCGCCGCCGCCCATGTTCCCCTGCTCGCCCTGCGCCGCCCCGGCTGGGCCCCCGGTGAGGGCGACGACTGGCACCCGGCCGGTTCGCTGGTGGAGGCCGCGGGCCTGTTGCCGGGGCTGGGGCGGCGGGTGTTCCTGACCACCGGGCGGATGGGGCTGGCCGCGTTCGCGGAACCGGGGCTCGACGGGCTGTGGTTCCTCGTACGGTCCGTGGACCCGCCGGACGGGCCGGTGCCGCGGTCCACGGAGGTGCTTCTGGACCGCGGTCCCTTCACGCTCGACGGCGAGCGCGAACTGCTGCGCCGCCACCGTATCGACGTCCTCGTCACGAAGGACAGCGGCGGCGCCGCCACCGCACCGAAGCTCCGCGCGGCGCGGGAGGCGGGCCTGCCCGTGGTCGTCGTACGGCGGCCGGCGGTGCCGGAGGGTGTACGGGTCGTGGGCACGGTGGAGGAAGCTGTCGCGTATACACATCT